>JAFPTE010000170.1 GCA_017400415.1 Oscillospiraceae bacterium | reverse complement strand
TATAATCCTGCCCTCCGGCAATGCCGGAGGGCGTTTTATGTTGCGGTCAGGGCAGCGACCAGTATTCCCAGGTTATCCTCCAGTATTCTGTCCAGCTCCCTTATGGGCAGCGGGTTTTCCCCGGACCCGGCCTCAACCGTGTAGCCGGGCCGGTCATAGTTCAGAATAAACCAGTCCTTATAGCCTGCGTAGCCGGAGGACCGGGGCGTTTCCGCAAGGTAATAACCGGACAGAGCAGAGAAATACCTGCCGATCTGATAGGCCCCAGGGGGCTCCATATCCAGGTATTTCCAGAAGATAACCTGGCCCTGGGTGTGGTATGACAGGGTAAGAGAGAAATCGTGCTTCAAAGTATAGTCGTAAATGGCCCGGCTCTCCGGCTCGGAAAGGGGAGCCGCCCCCACGTAATCACGGGGAGCGGGGGTAATGAAGCCCTGGGAGTACTTGATTTCCCGGGCCATTTCCCAGCCTGCAGGGTACTGCAGATTAAGGTCCGTGCCTCGTATGTTGGCCTTCCAGCCATCCGGGAAGGCGATTTCCGGGTATCTGTCCGCTATTGCCCTTGCGGCCTCATATAAATATCCGGAGCGTATGGCGCCTGCAGCAAGGGCAACTCCGTCGGGATTAACCATGGGCACCAGGTGAAGGCAGGTCCTTTCAAAGAGCTCCTTGGCCCCCATGCCCAGGATGCCCTTATCAAGGGCAATGGCGGAGGCGTATTCCTCCAGAAAGCACATCAGAAGGGCAGAGGTGATCCACTCGTTGGCGTGATGGGACCCGTTGTACATTACGTGATTGCTTCCCCGGCCGACTGTGAGAGCAAAAATGGGAGAGTCGGCTATGCTGCGGCCTATGACCTCAAGACCGATAAAAGGGTAACGGTCCATGAGCCCGCGGATGCAGATTTCAAGCACTGTCGGGGTGAAGGAAATATTGCGAGGCACAACCGGAAAGCCGTAGGGCACCTTGATAACGGCACCCACCGGGAGGGTGTACGGGTCCAGGTCCGGGTTTGCGGCCTCAATTGAGCCCAGGGTGGTGCCGTAAATCCTGGCAAGGCGGTAAAGAGTGTCCCCGGGGCGGATCCGGTGCTCCGCCCGGCCCAGAAGATAACCCTCCAGGGCACGGAAGCTTACGGGTCCTGCAATACCGTCCGGCGTCAGACCACGGCTCTTCTGAAATTCCACCAGGGCACGGCCGGTCAGCGGGCCGAATATTCCGTCCGGCGGCGGGGCCAGAAAGCCGGCCCTGTTCAGTCCCAGCTGGAGAAGCTCCACCTCCGGGCCCCGGTCTCCGGTACGAAGCAGCAGCGAAAACAGCAATAGAATCCCTCCAAGAATCCGGGAATAGCCATGAGCTATTCCCGTTTTTCGTATCTATATGCCAAATTCTGCCGTTTATGCCGCTTTTTCTCCTGCCGAGCTCAATCCCAGCATCTGCTCAATGGATATGCCGTAGCCCTTTGTGCTGTCGGAAACCAGCACGTGAGTAACTGCGCCGATGAGCCTTCCGTCCTGAATGATGGGACTTCCGCTCATGCCCTGAACGATTCCGCCGGTGAGCTCCAGAAGCTCCGGGTCCGTAACGGTGAGCATCATATCCCTGCCGTCTGATGAGCGCAGAACCTTGGTTATCTCTGCGGAGTAGGCCTTTACCTTGCCTCCGGCGCCGGAGAGGATGCAGGCGCTGCCCTCATGAATGCTGCTCCGCTGACCGACCCCGATGGCCTTCTCTTCGCAGCCTTCCTCCAGCGTGCCGAAAATGCCCGCTGCGGTGTTTTCGTTTACACTGCCGAGAATCGTTTCGGGCTCAAGGCGGCCGTCAAGCTGTCCCGGCTGACCTGCTGAGCCCTTGATTATGCCGGTGATTCTTACCGGATGAACCCTGCCGGACTTGTATTCAGAGGTGCCGGAGGTGACTGAGTGGCCCAGCGCACCGAAAAAGCCGGATTCCGGGTCAATAAAGGTCACAGTGCCGATGCCGGATATGGCGTCCCGGGCCCATATACCCAGTATTTTTGCTCCGTCCTTCTCTTCGGGGGTGATTTTTGCCTTCAAACGCCTGCCGCCCCTTATATATTCGATGGGCACCTCTCCTTCCGCCCGCCCGAGAGCCTGGGCAAGCTCATCCATGGAGGGAGTATTACTGCCGTCCAGCGATACAATAATGTCCCCGGCCTTAAGTCCGGCCACGGATGCCGGAGAGCCGTCGCCCGTTACCTCGGTTATCTCCACTCCGCCGGCGTTCAGCCTTATGCCCACGACCTGCCCGGAGGGTATAAGCTTTTCGGGAAGCCCGGCAGCCAGAGCCGGAAGGCCGAGAAGGGCAAGCAGCATCGCCAGCGAAAGAGAGAAAAAAGCTTTCTTCAATTTTCCATCGCTCCTTTCTGCGTTTTTGCGCGCCATTATAATATGCCCCGAACATGCGGAGAGAAAAATTGAAAAATCTATGGGTCTTTCCTTTTTGATTTGTTTTGATTTACATAACTTTTTTGCCAGTAAAAAAATGAAATTTTTATTATAAACTCACATTTATCTCCAAATTTCGCTTGAATACGCCACGGGCTTTGTGCTAAATTTGCCTCACTTAGGGCGAAGGGAAATACGCTTTGGAGGTTCTGGAGATGAATGATAAAATAAAGGTACTTATAGCCGATATCAGTGAGGATTTCTGCAAAAGTTTGTCAGAAAAGCTGGCGGACGACCCGGACACGGTCTGCTGCGGCTCCTTCGGCAGCGGCCAGGCGGCGCTGGAGTGCGCAGGCCGTGAAAAGCCGGACGTGGTGGTGACGGAGCTCACGCTTACGGGGCTTGACGGCATCGGCCTTGTGGAGGCGCTGGGAAAGCTCGGAGAAAAGGAGAGGCCCGTATGCGTTGTGGTGTCGTCGGTCATCAGCGGAGAGGCGGTTACGGCGGCCCTCCGGGCAGGGGCGGCCTATTACCTGCACAAGCCCTGTGACCCGGCTCTGCTTGTGAAGCGCATAAAGCAGCTGGCAGGCAGGGCAAACTCCGCTGATCTCAACGA
Source organism: Oscillospiraceae bacterium (assembly GCA_017400415.1). GTDB lineage: Bacteria > Bacillota > Clostridia > Oscillospirales > Oscillospiraceae > RUG626. Next base: position 10,807 of record JAFPTE010000170.1, on the reverse strand, counting down.
GGAGAGACAGCGCCAGCGGGATAATGAGCTGGAGACGGGAGTTACGGAGATTCTCCACGAGATAGGCATTCCCGCTCACATCAAGGGCTACAAATACCTGCGGGAGGCCATAATGTACACCATTAACGATATGGACGTGCTCAGCGGCATAACGAAGGTGCTCTACCCGGAGGTGGCACGCCGGTGCCAGACCACCGCCTCAAGAGTTGAGAGGGCCATAAGGCACGCCATAGAGGTGGCCTGGGACAGGGGAGACGTGGAGATACTGCAGCGGTATTTCGGCTATACGGTCTCCGGACTTAAGGGAAAGCCCACAAATTCGGAATTTATTGCCATGATAGCGGACCGCTTTTATCTTAAGGAGAAGGCGGACAAGCGCATTGGGTAAAAGAAAATCCCAGAGGTACGTGACCTCTGGGATTTGTGCTTGCTTGGAGGATTATTCGTCCATATTGCCGCCCACGGGTGAGACGGTGAGCATATGGCAGGCGCCCTCGCCCAGGATGTTATCCATACTTGCCACAAAGGAGGGAGCCATGGACTCGGGCACAAAGGCCTGGAGCGTGCCCGCAAAGCCGCCGCCGTGCACCCGGACCGCACCGGCGCCGCCCAGAAGCTTCTGGGCCATGGCCAGGGCAAAGGCCATTTCCTGCCTGTCGGAGCTTCCTGTGGGAACAACGTTCTGAAGGTACAGCCAGGAGGAACGGCCGGACTCATTGACGCATTTGAGGAAGGAGGCAAAATCGCCCTTCTGAAGGGCCTGGGTCTCACGGAGGACCCGCTTGTTGTCGTCATAAACGTGTATCGCCCGGAGAACGGCCCTGTCGCCGGCGGCGGAGCGGACGGTGGTTATGCGGGAGTAAAAAGCATCCTCGGGAATATCCCGCAGGACCTCCTTGCCGAAAACGGCACAGACGGTTTTAAGCTCCTCCGTAATGGCGGCGTATTCGTGGGTAAGACCGGCGTGGTCGGCGCCGGAGTCGATGATGCACAGCTTATAGCCGGACCCGGCAAAATCAAAGTTGATTTTCGTCACAACGGGAGCGGCAGGGTCTTTGAAGTCTATTCCGATAATCCCGCCCACGGAGGAGGCGGTCTGGTCCATAAGGCCGCAGGGCTTGCCGAAGTAGACGTTTTCGGCGTACTGTCCGATTATGGCGATCTCAACGGCGTCAAGGCGGCTTTCAAAGAACAGGGTGTTAATAACGGTGCCCACAAGGGTCTCAAAGGCGGCGGAGCTGGAAAGGCCGCTGCCGGGGAGCACGTCTGATTTCACGTAGGCGTCAAAGCCCTGGATGGGGCAGCCCCGCTTTGCAAAGGAGGCGGCCACGCCCCGGACCAGGGAGGAGGTGGTGCCCAGCTCTGCAGTGTTCACAAAGAGATCGTTAAGGTTTATCTCGCAGAGAGGATAGCCCTCGGAGAGGATGCGGATCACATTGGAGCCGTTGAGAGAAACTGCGGCAGTTGTGCGCAGATTAACTGCGGCCGCCAGCACAAGGCCGTGCTGGTGGTCCGTGTGGTTGCCGCCCAGCTCGGTTCGGCCCGGGGCGGAAAAAATATGCTCCGGCTCTTTGCCGAAGGTCTTACGGAAGCAGGACTTAAGCTGTTCAAACATAGTGGAAACCTCCAGGTTGTTTTTCACTGTAACTATACCGCATTTTTGGGAAAAAAGCAATGATTATCGTTGCCAGACCGGGCCTCTGATGTTATAATCAGAAAAAACGAAGGGAGCAAGGACCATGGCAAACAAAGTCGGAACACTTATAAAAGAGGCCAGGACCAAGGCGGGCCTCAGCCAGGCAAAGCTGGCGGAGAAGATTACGGGCCTTTCCGCCGCAGACATCAGCAAAGCGGAGCGGGGAGAGAAGGAACTGACCGTATCCCAGCTCAAGGAGATCGCAAAGGCCACCGGAGTTACCCAGGCATCCCTTGTAAACGCAGCCAAGGAGGAGACCGGCAAGACCGAGGCCAAGAAGACCGAAGCTAAGAAGACCGAAGCCAAAAAGACTGAGGCCAAAAAGACCGAGGCCAAAAAGACCGAGACCGCAAAGAAGACGGCGGAATTCAAGGTCACCGCTGCGGAGAAGAAGCTCATTGAGCTCTACCGAAAGGCCGACAGCGACACCAAGGAGGCCGTGCAGAAGCTCCTGAAGGGCCAGGATGAGGAGGAGGGCCAGGGCGGCTCCATTATGGATACCCTTCTGGAAAACGCCATAGGCCTCATCACCGGCAAGAAATAATCAGGCCTTTATAAGGTCCCAGGGCGTTATGATGCCCTTGAGGTTTTCCTCCGGGTCGCCGGTTTCCGTCAGCAGGGCCATTCCAATCCGGCGGCCCCGGCGGGAGGCCTCGTTGAAGCGCTGTTCCAGCTCGTCCGCGTAAGAGTCATAGGGGTGGAAGATAAAGTCCTCCGAATCACGGCCTTCCAGACCGGTGTACTCTGCAAGGTCCTTTACCAGCAGGCTTTCGCCGATGGACATGGAGCCGTTGACCGCAAGGCTGGTAAAGAGGGCGTTTTCATCCAGCATCCCCTTTACAATTCCGTCCACCAGAATGGGCACGTGGGAGAAGCCCCGCTTAAGCATTACGGCCAGGGCGGGCTTTACCAGGTCCTCCGGACGCCGGAAGTAGACGTTCTTGCGCTTTACGCAGATGCGGGAGCATTTGACGCGCTTTATGACACGGCGGTACATATCGTCAAGGAAATCCAGCATGGCAGGATTGGGGTCAACGGCAAATTCGCCGTTGACCTTTTCGTTGTGGGTGAGGAAATTGCGCACCTGGCGGCAATAGTCAAAGTCCGCCCGGAACTGGCTCATGCTCTCCTGGCGCTCCAGAAACTGCATGACGGAGTCGGAGGCCTTCAGCTTATAGACCACACGGACGGTGCGCTCAAGCTTTTTGTATTTATCCAGAAACAGCTCTGCATTAGTCATTGTATCACTCCGAAAAAAACCGGAGCCGTAAGGCTCCGGGTTGCTTTTTTATGCCCAGGCGTCCTTACTTTTCGGAATACGTATTCCGCTGAGCAGGAACTGCTCCCAGAGGAACCACTGGCCGGTGGAGGGCTTGTTGCGGAGCGTTATCTGACGGGGGCTGTCGGCACCGCCGGAGGTGAGAAGAACGCTCATATAGTTTTCCTCGGGGATGGGTACAGGGTTGGCGCTGATTATGAGCTTATAGGGCTTGGAAGGGGTATAGTCGTTATCCGGAACGGCGCCCTCAAAGTAGGAACGGGCAATGTAGGTCTGGCCGTCCATATGGCGGTCACGGATGAAGTCCTTATCCCGCTGGGACATGGGGCCGGCAGGGCCCCGGAGGTAGTCCAGCATGGCAATGGAATCCTCACGGCTGTCGGAATAGCGGCACAGGGCGGCAACGGTAAGAGCTGCGGCCTGATAGGGCTCCTTAAGCTGCGCCTCCGGCAGTGCCTTCAGCTCATCCAGAGTTTTGGGGAGCTCGGACCAGGTAACGGTCCACTTCTTGTTGGTGCCGTTAATTGTGTTCTTGATGTTTTTCTCCAGTTCCTTCTTGCCGTTGTTGAAGACCTGGTTCAAACCCTTGTTGAGCTGGCGCTTGAGATCGTCGAAGATAGACATAAGTGCCCCTCCTTATTTTTATTCTGAGTACATAATAGACGCTGAACTCCGCTTTGTCAAGTTTGAAAAATATAATTTTCCGCCTGTGGAACTATTTCCCACAGGCGGAAGTCTTACTTAACAGTTATACTCTGAAGAGGATGGTCTCATAGCCCGGATAGGGTCTCAGATCCTTGGGGGTGATCTCCTCAAGCTTGTCGGCTGCGGTGCGCAGGTTCCGCATTGCAGGCAGCACCGTCTCACGGTAGAACACGGCGTGGCAGGGCTCCTTGCCGGAGGGGAAGGCTGCACCGGTTGCAACCTGTTTTTCAAGCTCGGTGACGGCGGCGGTGATGGTTTCCGCCAGGTCGGTGACCTTAAGGAGAAGGTCCTCTTCCGTCCTGACAGAGATGGTGGGGAGGGCGGCTTTCTTTTTGGAGATAAGATCCGCAAGCTCGCTTGACCAGCGCAGAGCGGAGGGCAGGATCTCCTGCTTTGCCATCTCCAGCATGGTCTGGGCCTCAATGTTCACGGTCTTGCAGTAGCTCTCCAGCATGACCTCACAGCGGGATTGGAGCTCCTTTTCCGTGTAGATGCCGTGGATGCCGAACACCTTCACGTTCTTCTCGTCCAGCAGGTGGGGAATGGCCTCCGCAGAGGAGGCAAAGGCTGCAAGGCCTCTTCTCCGGGCCTCCTTGTGCCACTCCTCCGAATAGCCGTTGCCGTTGAAGATTATCCTCTCATGGCCCGTTACGGTGTCCTTTATAAGCTGAGCTGCGGCGGCCTCATGGTCCTCGGCAGCCTCAAGGGCATCGCCGAACTGGCGCAGGGACTCGGCCACGATGGTGTTTATAACCGTGTTGGCACCTGCAATGGCCAGGGAAGCGCCGGGCATGCGGAACTCAAACTTGTCGCCGGTGAAGGCGAAGGGGCTCGTGCGGTTGCGGTCCGTGGAGTCCTTGGGGATGGTGGGCAGCACGTCCAGGCCCAGTCCCAGGAAGCCGTACTCCTTCTTGTTGTAGCGGGTGCCGCTGGCAATGGAGCGCAGGACCGCATCCAGCTCATCACCCACGAAGATGCTGACCACGGAGGGGGGAGCCTCGCTGGCGCCCAGACGGTGGTCGTTGGAGCTGGAGGCTACGGATATGCGCAGAAGCTCCTGGTAATCGTCAACCGCCTTTATGACAGCGGAGAAGAAAAGAAGGAAGATAAGGTTTTCCGCCGGAGTTCTGCCCGGATCCAGCAGATTCTTGCCGTCGGCGGCCAGGGACCAGTTCAGGTGCTTTCCGGAGCCGTTGACGCCCTCAAAGGGCTTCTCGTGGAAAAGGCAGGTGAGGCCGTTGCGCTTGGCTACCTTTCGCATTATCTCCATGGTGAGCTGATTGTGATCGCAGGCCACGTTGGAGGTGTTGTAGATGCAGGCCAGCTCATGCTGGGCAGGAGCCACCTCGTTATGCTCCGTGGCGGCGGCAACGCCCATGGCCCAGAGCTCGTTATCCAGCTCACGCATATAGTTCTCAATGCGGAGCCTTATCATTCCGTAATAGTGGTCATCCAGCTCCTGACCCTTGGGGGGCTTGGCGCCGAAGAGGGTGCGGCCGGTGTACATCAGGTCCCGGCGGGCGTAGTAGCTCTCCCGGTCAATGAGGAAGTACTCCTGCTCGGCGCCGGTGGTGGGGACCACACGGCGGGGATTCTTGCCCAGAAGGCTGAGCACACGCTTGGCCTGCTCCTCCAGGGTCTTCATGGAGCGCAGCAGGGGAGTCTTCTGGTCCAGAGCCTCTCCGGAGTAGGAGTAGAAGGCCGTGGGGATGCAGAGTGTGGTGCCCTTTATGAATGCAAAGCTGGTGGGGTCCCAGACGGTGTAGCCTCTGGCCTCGAAGGTGGCACGCAAGCCGCCGGAGGGGAAGGAGGAGGCGTCGGATTCGCCCTTGACCAGGGCTTTGCCGGAGAACTTCATAATGGCGGTGCCGTCCGGCTGGGGAGAGAGGAAGGACTCATGCTTCTCGGCGGTAACGCCCGTAAGAGGCTGGAACCAATGGGTATAATGGGTGGCGCCGTTTTCCACTGCCCAGTTCTTCATGGCCTGGGCCACAGTGTCGGCCACGGAGGCGTCCAGAGGCTTGCCCTCATCGATTGTACGGCGCAGCGCCTCATAGGTCTCGGGGGTAAGGCGCTTCTTCATGGCGGAGTCGTTAAAAACCTTTGTGCCGAAGAGCTCAGGCATCTTAGTCATGAGTATCCCTCCCGGTAATATCAGTACAAGTATAATATATCAAAAACCCGGCCCCATTGGAAGCACCAAAAAAATATTTTTGCGGCCTTTCAGAAAAAATTTTTTATTGTCATTGACGAATTGGAGGGAATGTTGTATAATCAACGATGTATAGAACTAAAGGTACCTATTACAACATATTGCGTCCCCTTTCGGGGCTTATACAATAGGAGGTAAAGCTATGTCCCTTATCCCTCAGGTTAAATGCTCAAGATGCGACAGAAAGTATTCCGGGCTCCGTACCAAGTGCCCGTACTGCGGCACGCGCCGCCATTCCAAATCCAACCGGGCCATGCCCTCGGATAATTCCACCCTCAAGCTTATTGTGGGAATCCTGCTTATCGTGATTCTGATTGCCGCCGTGGTGGTGCTCATTATCACCTCCGGCAGCGACAAGAACCCCACCGGCAATAACCCCGGCGGCACCAATCCCGGCGGCACCAGCGACACTGTTGACCGTACTGACGGCAATAATCCCGGCGGAAACGGCTCCGACCCCAACACCGGTAATGATCCCAATCCCAATCCCAACACCGGCACGGATCCCAACCCCAGCACCGGTAATGATCCCAATCCCAACAACGGCAATACTGATCCCGTTGACACTCCCAAGCCCTCCGTCCAGTCTGTGGAGATTTACTATCTCGGCAAGCCCATCAAGTGGGAAGATGCCAACCATGTGAAGGACGTCTCCGGCAACAGAGGCCAGAAGTACACCTTCACCCTGAACATCAAGCCTTCCGGCATTGACGCCACCGCTGTCTGGACCTCCTCCGATGAGTCCATTGCCACCGTTGACCAGAACGGCGTTGTCAGCGCTCTTAAGGTTGGCAAGTGCAACATCACCGCCACTGTGGACGGCATCAGCCATACCATTATCTTCCGTGTGGTTGAACCGAAAAACTGAAAAAACCGATTGATTATTTCTTCGACCTGCCGCCGCAGTTTTCTGCGGCGGCGCTTTTGTAAGTTATGATAAAGCTTAAATACGGAAATACGAATACCTTCTTTATCCCAGGCAAATCCGGCGGCCTTCTGGTGGATACGGATTACGCAGGCACCCTGCCGGCCTTTTTCCGGGCCATAAAGGCGGCGGGCATTGAGGTGGCGGATATAACCCATGTTATTGCAACCCACTATCATCCGGACCATATGGGGCTTATAGGCCAGCTGCAGGCCATGGGCGCAAGGCTCCTGCTGGCTGACGTGCAGAGAGAGTGCATACGCTTCGGGGAACTGATTTTTGCAAGGCAGCGGCTCCGGTTTACGCCCATTGACGAAAACAGGGCCGATGTTATAAGCTGCGCAGAAAGCCGGGAGTATCTGCGCAGTCTCGGCATTGCCGGAGAGATAATCTCAACTCCCAGCCACAGCCCGGACAGTATATCCCTTGTGCTTGACAGCGGTCAGTGCCTGGTGGGAGACCTGGAGCCTCTGAGCTATCTGGCGGGGTATGAGGATAATGCAGCTCTGAAAGCCGACTGGGAGCGCATCCTCAGCTTTAAGCCCGCAAGGGTTTATTACGCTCACGCCAACGAGGGAATAATTCCCTCTTGACAGGGCTGTTATAATATGTACGCAGGATGATTTTATAATTCGGAAAGAGGTAATTTTCATGACCACAGTTGACGTATTCTCCGGCTTCCTGGGAGCCGGAAAGACCACCCTTATCAAGAAGCTCATCAAGGAGAGCTTTGCAGGCAAAAAGGTGGTGCTGATTGAAAACGAGTTCGGCGAGATCGGTATTGACGGCAGCTTTCTTAAGGAGAGCGGCATTCAGATAAACGAGCTTAACGACGGCTGCATCTGCTGCAGCCTGGTGGGCGATTTCCGCTCCGCCCTGAAAAAGGTTGTGGAGCAGTACAACCCGGACGTTATACTCATCGAGCCCTCCGGCGTGGGCAAGCTCAGCGATGTGACCAGGGCCGTTGAGGGCGTGGCAGAGGACCTGCCCATCACCCTCCGCAGCTTCGTCACCGTGGCGGACGCCAAGAAGGTCCGCATGTATATGAAGAACTTCGGCGAGTTCTATGATGACCAGGTTTCCCATGCCAGCTGCATCCTTCTCAGCCGCACCAAGGGCATGGATGAGGCCAAGCTCTCCGCCGCCGTGGCCCTCCTGAGGGAAAAGAACCCCAATGCAGTTATCGTTACAACTGATTGGGATGAGCTCACCGGCGACCAGATTCTTGCCGCCATGACCGGCAAAAACTCCCTTGTGGAGGAGCTCCGTGACCTGGCTCGCAAGGCAAACGAGCTCCATCACGACGATGACGACGATGATGAGGACGAGCACGAGCATCATCACCATCACCATGACCACGACGACGATGACGACGATGAGGACGAGCATGAGCATCATCACCATCACCATGACGACCACGACGACGATGACGACGAGCATGAGCATGAGCATCATCACCATCACCATGACGAGGATGACGAGGATGAGCATGAGCATCACCACCATCACCACGAAGATGATGACGAGGAGGAAGAGCACGAGAATCATCACCATCACCACGATGATGAGGACGAAGATGAACAACATCACCACCATGAACATGGTGAGGGATGCAGCTGCGGCTGCCATGACCATCATGACGGACATCATCATGCTGATGAAGTGTTTGATTCCTGGGGTAATGAAGGTCCCAAGCAGTATACCAAAGAGAAGCTTGAAGAAATACTTGAGGTACTTTCCGAGACTGATGACTATGGTATGGTTCTTCGTTCCAAAGGTATTGTTCCCACAGCAGACGGAAAGTGGCTGCACTTTGACCTTACCCCCGGTGAGTATGAGATCAGAGAAGGCGCTGCCGATGTTACAGGCCGTCTCTGTGTTATCGGAAGCAAACTGAAGGAAGATGAGCTCAAAAAGCTTTTTGAACTCGCATAGAGATTTGAAATCGATCGTTAATTTAGAAATCGTTTATGCAAAGAAATTGCCGCCGGCATAAAACCGGTGGCAATTTTTTGGCTTGAAAAGTATTTACTGTTATGGTATAATCTTAGTTTAGTGATTATTATGCTCAAAAGAGTATTACAATTTTATGGAGCTTAAATAAGTCAGGAAGAAAGCTTTCGGACCCCACGATAATGCCGCAGGCGCATAATCATGGGAAGCTACGCCTGCTGTGTATAACAAAAATGGAACAGACACCTGTGTTTTTGATAAATGGTTTTCTGGAAAGCGGTAAAACCACATTTATAACAGAAACCATGAAAGATCCCCAGTTTGCAAAGGCCGGCAAGGTGCTGGTTATCATGTGCGAAGAAGGGGAGGAAGAATATGACGAGGTTGAGCTTGCAAAAAAGGAGGTATCAATACTTCCGATAGAAGAGCAGTCACAGCTGACCGGGGATTTCCTGAAGCAGCTTGACCGTTTCTATCATCCCGATATGGTAATGGTTGAATATAACGGTATGTGGAAGACCTCGGATTTCATGAATCTTCAGTTCCCGGAGAACTGGGCTTTAGGTCAGATAGTCACCCTGATGGATGCTGAGACCTTTAACAATTACTATAATAATATGCGTTCATTCTTTGCTGAGAATGTGAAGTTTTCGGATGTTGTGATCGTCAACCGTGTTGATGAGACCACCGACAAGCTTTTTATCAGACGCTGCATCAAGCCCCTTAACCGCCAGGCACAGATTATGTATAAGACTGCGGAAGGCATTGATAATTCTGCCATTGAAGAAGTACTTCCCTTTGATATTAACGCCGATGTGATCACTATTGAAGACGATGATTTCGGCCTTTGGTATATGGATGCACTTGACAATCCACAGAAGTATGATAAGAAAAAAGTTAAGTTCAAAGGCATGGTTTACTATAATGACAAGCTGCCTAAGGGTTGTATGATTCCCGGCAGAATGGCCATGAATTGCTGCGCCGAGGATCTTGCTTTCATAGGATTTTTGTCAAAGCCGGAGAAAGGCAAAAAAGTTGAGGACTACCTTCTTCGCGGCTGGTATATGATAGAAGCCGACATCAAGGTTGAGTTTGCGAGACAGTACAGAGGCAAGGGCAGCTTCAGGCGGTAGTAGGTGCTCTCCGGATTGTACGGATGCTCGGGGCTGGCGAGCGCCGTGAGAAGCGCCTGCGCCTCGGCATTCGAGATACGGAAGCCCGACTCGAACGCGATGTAGCCCGGATTGGTCTTTCCTGCAGGCGTCGCGCTGGTGACCTGGACGAGGACGTCTAGCTCTCCCGGGTACTTTTGATCCCAGTAGCTGACGCCGACGTTGAACTTCCGTTTGCTCTCCTCGTTAAGACCGAGCTTCTCAATGAGCGAGATCTCCTGCGCCCCATGCTCGACGGCCGGCTGTGCGAGGACCGTCACGTACACCGTGTATGTGACATCGCTCCAGTCGTCCATGTCCTTGTCCCTGACCTCGGCAGTGACCTGCCACACGCCGGCCGCCGGGAAGGAGTATTTGAAAGGATGCTCTTCCGGGTAGCCCTCTAAGACCTTCGGGTCGTCATAGGGGGTTCCGTCAAGCGTTGCAGTCCAGCGAACCTTGAAAGGCTTGTTTGTATTCGTGAGGTCGTATGTGCCCGGATCGTTGGCGGTGAGCGTGAACGTCTGCTCCTGGTCCCTAGGCAGCTTGTTCGGGTAGTTGTAGCCATCTCCCGACGCCTTCATGCCGTTCATCTCTATTTTCTTGATGGTCGGCTCGACATTGTAGACCTTGACCGTAGGCTTGGTGGAGGCATAGCCCTTGATCCTCTTGTTCTCCTCGTCGGTTCCGTCCCAGTGCTGATCATAGGAGAACATGACCTCGAACGCCACCGTCAAGCCGGGCGCCTTGAGTCCGTCGCGGAACGTGATCGACCCATCCACCTCGTCAGTGTTCTCGACCGGAATGCCCTCGGGCTCGTCCGCGCCGATTATGAAGTTGTACGGCCCGGAGGAGAACATGTCGGCACTCGCGCTGGAACTCGGCT
>JAFPTE010000008.1 GCA_017400415.1 Oscillospiraceae bacterium | reverse complement strand
GTAAGTAAAAAACACATTTGAGAAATTCCAGCGTAATGAAAGGAAGGTAAACATAAATGAAAGTCAGACCTTCAGTCAAGCCCATGTGCGAGAAGTGCAAGGTCATTAAGCGCAAGGGCAAAGTCATGGTCATCTGCGAGAATCCCAAGCACAAGCAGAGACAGGGCTGATTAACCAGAGAGGAGACTTGAAAAGATGGCAAGAATATCCGGCGTTGACCTGCCCAGAGATAAGAGAATCGAAATCGGCCTGACCTATGTGTATGGCATCGGCAGGACCAGCGCAAAGAAAATACTTGAAGTGACCGGTATCGATCCCGATACCAGAGTCAAGGATCTCACCGAGGCTCAGGAGGCTGCCCTCCGTGACGCTATCGATAAGCACTACGTGGTGGAGGGCGACCTGCGCCGCTCCGTGGCTCTCGATATCAAGCGCCTCACCGAGATCGGCTGCTATCGTGGCCAGCGGCACCGCAAGGGCCTGCCTGTCCGCGGCCAGCGCAGCAAGACCAATGCCCGTACCCGCAAGGGTCCGAAACGCACCATCGCCAATAAGAAGAAGTAAGGGAGGGATATGACATGGCTGCTAATACCAAGGTAAAAGGCAAGGTTAGAACCAGGCGCAGAGAGCGCAAGAACATTGAAAAGGGTCAGGTCCATATCAGCTCCAGCTTCAACAACACTATGGTTACCATCACCGACCTGAACGGCAACGCCCTGAGCTGGGCATCCGCCGGCGGCATGGGCTTCCGTGGCAACAGAAAGTCCACCCCCTTCGCCGCACAGACCGCTGCTGAGACCGCTGCCAAGGCCGCCATGGAGCATGGCCTGAAGACCGTTGAGGTCTATGTCAAGGGCCCCGGCTCCGGAAGAGAGGCCGCTATCCGTGCTCTGCAGACCGTTGGCCTGGAGGTCACCCTCATCAAGGACGTGACTCCCATCCCCCACAACGGCTGCCGTCCGCCCAAGCGCCGCAGAGTCTGATAGGGAAAGGAGAAACCAACAATGGCAAAAAATATGCAGCCCATCGTTAAGAGATGCCGCACCCTGGGTATCTCCCCCGCAGTTATGGGCTATTCCGAGAAGTCCAAGCAGAACTCCCAGAAGCGTCATCCCGGCGCTCAGCGGAGAGCCAAGAAGAGCGAGTACGCCGTACAGCTCAACGAGAAGCAGAAGGTCAAGTTCATCTACGGCATCCTGGAGAAGCAGTTCCGTTCTTACTATGAGAAGGCTGAGCGCTCCTCCGGCGTCACCGGTGAGGTCCTGCTCTCCACCATCGAGAGAAGACTGGACAACGTGATCTTCCGTCTGGGCCTTGCCAACACCCGCAAGGAAGCCCGTCAGCTCGTGAACCACGGTCACTTCACCGTGGACGGCAAGAAGGTCAACATCCCCTCCTTCCTGGTCAAGCCGGGCATGGTCATCGGCGTCCGGGAGAAGAGCAAGAATAGCGAGAAGTTCAAGGAAATGATGGCCGAGGACGCTTTCCGTAAGGTCCCCAAGTGGCTTGAGTACAACTCCGCCAACGGCACCGGCAAGGTTGTGGCTATGCCCGCCAGAGACGACATCGACTACGAAGTCGCTGAGCACCTTATCGTCGAGCTCTATTCTAAGTAAGCTGCAAGCCCTCATCGAGTTCCAGATTTTCGGGCGCTTTGCGCCACATTTTTAAGGAGGGTAATATTTAGTGATAGAAATTCAGAAGCCCCGCATCGACTGCGTGGAAACCCCCGGCGACGAATCCTACGGCAAGTATGTTGTTGAGCCCCTTGAGAGAGGCTATGGCATAACTCTGGGCAACGCCCTCAGAAGAATCCTCCTGTCCTCCCTCCCCGGTACGGCTGTCACCTCTGTGAAGATTGCCGGCATCCAGCATGAGTTCTCCACCATCCCCGGCGTCAAGGAAGACGTTACGGAGATCGTGCTGAACCTGAAGCGGATCATCGCCAAGCTTCACACCGAGGGCGAAAAGACCGTCTATATCGAGGCCATAGGCGAGGGCGAGGTCACTGCCGGCGATATCAAGGCCGACGGTGAGGTGGAGATCCTCAATCCGGAGCTCCATATCGCCACCCTGGGACCGGACGCTCAGCTGCGTATGGAGCTGACCATGAACCACGGCAGAGGCTACGTCTCCGCCGACCGGAACAAGCAGCGCCAGACCGTCATCGGCGTCATTCCCATCGATTCCATCTATACCCCTGTCCTGAAGGTCAACTACACCGTTGAGAACACCAGAGTCGGCAACATGACTGACTTTGACAAGCTCACCCTGGAGGTCTGGACCGACAAGACTATCTCCGCCAGAGACGCCGTCTCCATGGGCGCCAAGATTCTCTGCGACCACTTCACCCTGTTCACGGACCTCTCCGAGACCGCAGGCTCCAAGAGCCTCATCGTGGAGAAGAACGAGACCCAGCGTGACAAGGTCCTGGAGATGACCATTGAGGAGCTGGATCTCTCCGTCCGCAGCTTCAACTGCCTGAAGAGAGCCAACATCAACACCGTGGAGGAGCTTATCTCCAAGACCCAGGCCGAAATGATCAAGGTCCGCAACCTCGGTCACAAGTCCCTGGAAGAGGTGGAGCACAAGCTGGCAATGATGGGCCTGAGCCTGGCCAGCGAGGAACAGAACTAATCGCTTTTTAATAGCTATAAGGAGGAAACCCAAATGCCCGGAACCCGTAAACTCGGCAAGACCACCGATCAGCGGATGGCTATGCTCCGGCAGCAGGTCACCGACTTCCTTGATCACGGCAAGATGGAGACTACCGTCACCCGCTGCAAGGAGATCGCTCCCCTGGCCGAGAAAATGATAACCCTTGGCAAGAAGAACACCCTGGCCTCCCGCCGTCAGGCCCTCTCCTTTATCACGAGGGAAGACGTGGTCACCAAGCTGTTCGGCGAGCTGGCTTCCAAGTATGCCGACCGCAACGGCGGCTATACCAGAGTCACCCGCACCGGCGCCCGCCGTGGCGATGCTGCCGAGATGGGCGTCATCGAGCTCGTGTAAGCTCTGACGCACACAACAAAAAGAAATGCCTCCCCAGAGATGGGGAGGTTTTTCTTTATCCAAAGGAGAGGCAAAACTGCCTCTCCTTTGATTTTTACTCGCTCTCCATCGCAGCCGGCAAGGGGCCGCCGGCTTTGGTCGGAGCGAGGGCTCGCCTTGCTCGCCTGGTGGTGTTTTTGCGGCGGCAAAGCTGCCGCAAAAACGGATAGAATAAGGCTCCCTTGTGTGCGGAAGCTGTCGCCGCAGGCGACTGAGGGATTGCCCGCCCTCCAAGGGGAAGAGTTTTGCGGGTCTATTTCCTCTTCCTTTTCAGCACCAGCAGGAGCACTGCAAGCACACCTATGGCCAGCAGGGTCTGGAGGTAGGGGGCGGCACGGACCCGGAGGCGGCCCAGCCAGGCCCGGACGAAGGGGGTGCCCAGAATGTCCGGCAGGGCGGAAAGCATATCCCGGGGGTTTTCGATGATGCGGCCGGCGGCGTCGGTCATGTCCGTGAAGGTCAGGACCCCCTCCGCCTTGCCGGAAATGAGCCGCAGCAGCCGCTCCACGTCCTCCGGCTCAATCTGGCCGAAGACGGCGCTTATATCGGAGGTGGAGGCCAGGTCCAGGTCCCCGCAGTCCACTAAGTTTTCCCAGTCCTCGCTCTGGCCCCTTATGGTGCCGGGCAGGGTCCCCGCCAGCTGCCGCCGGACGCTCTCCGCCCGCAGCAGGCAGTAGGACCGCAGATTATCCGCCGCCCGGTCAAATTCGGCGGTGCTGTGGAGGGCCAGGCCCTCCGCTACATAGGGGGCGATGAGCTCCCGGGCCCCGTCGAAGACCCGTTCAAAGTCACCGGAGTCGAAAAAGCCGGTTATGAATTCCCCGTAGAGCCGCTTATAGAGGGCCATGCCCTCCTCCGTGGCCAGGAGTCGGCCGAAGAGGGGCCGCTCCTCAATGGAGACCCCGTAGCAGGGCTCGTAGATGGGGTAGTTCACCTTGGAGGCGTTCAGATCCATGCCGATATCGTCCTCCGGCACCGGGTCCAGGCTCATGCCCTCCGTGGAGACGTCGTCCAGAAAGGCCTCAAAGGTGAAGCCCCCGAAGGCCAGGTCAAAGTCCCAGGGCACGAAGGAGAGGCGGCAGTCCTTTTCGTAAAAATAGAAGTTGTGGACGATGGGGGTCAGCAGGCTGTCAAAGTTGTCCGTGAAGCCCAGCACCGCCAGGTAGCTGAGGACCCTCTCCGCATCTGCGGCCCTGAAGGGGTCCCCGGTGTTCAGCTCCCGGACGGCGGAGATGTAGGAGCTCTCCTGGGCACGGGTCAGGGGGAACACGGCCTTGTCAAAGATGGGGGCGTAGGCGGCCGGGTCCTCCCCGGCGTAGGCCCCGGCGGAGACGGTCAGGTCCCCGGCGGCGTCGTAGAGCACGGCGGCCAGAGCGTGGAGCACGTAGTCCGCCCGGTCCCCGGGGGTTCTGGCGGGGGTTATGACTGCCTCCATCTTGCCCCACATGTCCTCTGCGGCGGTCTGCCCCTGGGAAAACTTCCCGGCGGCGTAGCTGAAAACCGCCTCCATGGAGAAGGAGTCCGGCTTGTAAAGGTTGCCGTGGTCCGGGCCGTAGTTCCGCAGGGCGAAGCTGTCCTCCACGGCCTCCACCGCCAGGCAGAGACCGAAGTCCTCCCCGTTCAGCCGGACCTTCACGAAGGCGCACAGGGGCGCCGGAACTCCCGCCCGGCGCATCATGGTGTAGGCCATATAGTCCTTCAGACAGGTCTTGTCCTGGCCCAGGTTATTCAGGCAGAGCTTATCCAGCCCCAGCAGGGAGGCGGATTTCTCATAGTGGTCGAATTCGATTTTGAAGGAGAACCGGTCCGTCCCCGCCAGCAGGGCGGCGTTCAGGGAGGAGTTGCCCTTGGGCCGGATGGCGGCCTTTTTGACCGTATAGCCGTCATAGCTCACGTCGCAGGGGACGTATATCTCCTCCGTGGCCTTCTCGGTCATGAGCCGCCAGGCGGCCTTGTCCACAGTCAGGTCCAGAACGTGGACCCGGTCCGTGGAGAAGACGGTCTCCGGGTATAGAACACCGCCCTCCGCCAGGGCGGAGGGTGTTATGAGTGTGAGTATTATGAGTGCCGCCAGAAGGGGCGGCAGGAGCCTTTTTGCGTTCAAGGTGTCCTCCGTTCAGAATATGGAATAGGCGTCGGCCGGCAGGTTCTCCCACCGCTGGCCCGGCTCAACGGGCCCGGGCAGAGAGACCAGCAGCTGGCGGAGCCGGGCCTTGTATTCCCGGCAGGGGGCGTAAACCTCCTCCCGGACGAAGGCGGAGAAGTCCCGGAGCCAGGCTGCGCCCACCGGCGGCAGCTTGTAGGAGCCTCCGGCCCCCAGAATGACCCCGTCCTGCAGAAAGGCCGGGGGCGCCATGAAGTCCCCCAGAATCAGCAGCTCCCGGTGGTCGGCAGGGTTCGGCAGCTTCTTCCCCCGGTACCAGGCGCCCACGGGCTTCCGGCCGTAGTATTCGGGATAGGAGCAGTAGCGGTCCGCCATGAAGCCCCCGGTGCCGATGGCCAGGGCGAAGCTGTCCCTCAGGTAGGGCTCCAGCAGGGCGTCCGGATTGACACTCCTGCCCACTGCCTCCCGAAAGGCCGCCGCCAGGCAGTCCGGGGCGTTGTATTCCGCCAGAATGGGGTCCGTCACGGAAAGAAGCAGGGCAAGGGCCTCCGGCGTGGCGTAGTCCGCCCGGGAGACGTGGCCGTAAAGGCTCCGGCGGAAGGAGGCGTGTATCTCCTTAAGGGCGGAGGTAACCAGCTCCGCCATAGCCGACCCTACGCAGTCGGCAGTGAGCTCGCCGCTGTAAACCATATCAGAAGCCCACGGACATGCGGAAGAGCCGGCGGCCCTCCCGACTGCCGGCAAAGAGCCAGACGCCGGCCCTCTCCTCCAGAGCCAGGGAGAGGCAGTCCCCCTCCCGGGCCTCGGCGCTGTATTCAACGGAAATCTCCCGGGGCTCCATGCCCCGCAGGGAGGCGGGCATGCAGTCCTCCCACAGGTCCAGGTAGCGGGTGTTGTTCACGTGGCCGTTTATGTCCAGGGCGCTGTAAGGCACCGTAAACTCCCGCTTCTCCGCCTGGGGCCCCGGCAGCCTGGGCGGCACGGGCAGGGGTATGGCCCTGCAGCTGTCGGTGCCGGGCACGCTGACCCCGCAGTCCTCAGGGAAGACTATCCGCCGCTCCTGCCGGTCCATCAGGGCCCAGAGAGCGGAGGCGGCGGCCAGCTCCTCTCCGCCCTCGCCGGTGAGGGTGTAGTACCGGGGGAAGAAAAGGTGCAGCATCTCTCCCGGCCAACTGCGAAGGGTGCATTTCTCCCCGTAAAGGGGCAGGCGGCTGATTTTTGCGTACTGCTGGACCACCACCCAGAGAAGCCCCCGGTCCAGAGTCTTGTCCCGTCCGGCGCCCAGGGCCTCCGTGTGGTCGATGGAGGCCTCCTGCAGCAGGGTGAAAAGGCTCCCGAGCCGCAGGCGCTGCATGGGATCCACCTGACTGGAGCGGATATCCAGCTTTTTTTCGTATATCTCCGGGCTCATTTCGGCAGCCTGGTCTCAATGGCGTCCACCACGTCTCCCAGGGTCCGGAGACGCTGCCACTGGCGGTTGGGGATCCGGATGTCAAACTTCGCCTCCAGCCGGCAGATCACCAGGGTGAAGCCCATGGAGTCAATGGCGGCGTCGGTGTTTATAACGGTGTCCTCGTTAAGCTCCGTACCCTCCAGCTCCGGCACGGAGTTATAGATTACCTGGCGGGTGGTCTCCAGAATTTCGGCTCTTGTCATAGCGCACTCACTTTCTGTTGGATGGCCCAACGCTGTATTTTTCCCGTGGCTGTCCTGGGCAGATTCTCCGCCACGGTGATTACGTCCTTAATCTGTCTTGCCCGGCTCTCCCGGGCCATAAGGGGCCCCAGGGCGGCCAGTATTTCGGCCTTTGTCCTGCCGCAGTCCTTTATAACCAGCACCGGAGCCCCGTCCCGGACAATGACGGCGGCCTCCTCCGTGCCCAGAGCCGCCCGGATGGGGGGCTCGTACTCCGGCAGGAAGAGCTTGGTGCCGTCGGACAGGACCAGCAGCTCCTTTTTCCGGCCGGTGATGTGCAGAAGGCCCTTTTCGTCCCAGCGCCCCAGGTCCCCGGTGTGCAGGGTGCCCTCGGTGACAGCGGCGGCCGTGTCCTCCGGCCGCTGCCAGTAGCCCTGCATCATGCAGGTGGGGGCCTTTATGAGAATCTCCCCGTCCTGGGCAAGGGTGATATCCGCCTCCGGACAGACCGTCATGGCGTATTTGTCCTCTCCCAGGCTCAGGGCCACGCCGGAGGAGGTCTCCGTGAGCCCGTAGCCGAAGCTGACGAAAATCCCCTGGGCCTCCAGAGCGGAGATGAGCTGAGGCGGGCAGTCCCCGGCGCCGATGAGCACCAGCCGCAGGGCCGGATTCAGGCACCGGTGCTTTATAAGGAAGCCCGCCAGCAGGGGCACGGCGGAGAGCGCTGTGGGCTCAAAGAAGGCGCAGTCATCCCCGTAGTGCCGGGGCCCCCGGCCCAGGGCCACGGCGGCGCCGCAGACAAGGGGCCACAGGAGGGAGCACACAAAGCCGAAAACGTGGCAAAGGGGCAGCATGCACATCAGGGTGTCCTCCTGCTGCAGGGGCAGCAGGGCGGAGCCGTTCCAGGCGGAGGCGCAGAGGGAGGCGTCCGTCAGCACAACGGCCTTGTTCCGGTCCGTGGTGCCGGAGGTGAAGAAAAGAAGCTCGCCGGCCCCGCCCGGTGCGCCGGGGTCCAGATGGGGGGTCAGTATTTCGGCAAGCTCCTCATCCTCACAGTAAAGGCAGTCTGCCCGGGTGTATTCCAGAAGGGCGCAGAGGGTGTCCTCCTGGGCACCGGCGTCCGCCAGAATCACCCGTACCCCTGCCAGCACGGCGCCGAAAACCGTAACAACGTTTTCAAGGCTCCCGTCGCACAAAACGAAGATTGCCCTTTTGCCGCAGAGCTCCGCTGCCCTTTTCTGGGCGGCGAAGAGGAGCTCCCGCCGGGTCATAAGGGACTTTGCCCCGGCCTTTTCATAAAGGATGGCGGGGGCGTGGGGCTGGGCTGCGGCCTGGGAGGCCAGAAGGTGAGAAAAACCGGTGTACCTTGTCATGCAAACCCTCCCATAAGCGTTTTCATCCCATTATAGCACATTCAGCCGGCCGAAATCAATAACAGCGGTAAATTTGCCCTAAAAATGTGAAAATAGTTCGTGCATTTTTTAACAATATGGAGTATAATGGGGAGAGTAAAGTCCCCACCTAATTTTTTTAAAATCCGGGAGGAAAAAACGTTATGGACAAGTCCACACGCATCTGCATCGTCGGCGGCGGCCCTGCCGGCCTTTCCGCAGGTATGTATCTGGAAAAGAAGGGCTATGAGAACTACACCATCCTGGAGCGCCTTGACAGAGTGGGCGGCAAGTGCTGGTCTCCCCACTACAACGGCCGCCGTTATGAGATGGGCGCCATCATGGGCGTTCCCTCCTATTACGCCGTTCATGATGTGGAGGAGTTCTGCGGCATCACCCATGACGGACCCAAGCTGAACCGCAACTATAAGGACGGCCAGGGCAACGTTATCGAGCCCTTCGAGCCCAAGAAGAACATCCTCAAGATCCCCCGCCTTCTGAGAATGAAGAACCAGATCAAGAAGTTCGGCGAGCTCCTTGAGACCAAGTACAAGGGCTACGACGTGAACGGCCACCGGGGCGTTGCCCAGGGCCGTTATGAGGGCTTCTCCCAGGAGAACGCCAAGCGTGAGCCCGTCAGCGGTGAGAACCCCAACCTGAAGGACCTGTGCCTGCCCTTTGCGGAATTCTGCCGCATCAACGGGGTGGAGCTGGTCCAGGACGTGTGGATCGGGCCCTACACCTCCTTCGGCTACGGCTACTTTGACGAGATCCCCGCTGCCTACGTTCTGAAGTATCTGGACTTCCAGACCACCATGAACTTCGTCAAGGTCAACCTCTGGACCTGGAAGAACGGCACCCAGTACATCTGGGAGCAGCTGAACGAGCACCTGAAGAACCCCGCCCGCCTGAACTCCAAGATCGAGAAGGTGGAGCGCAAGGACGGCAAGGTCTTTGTTACTGTCAACGGCCAGGTGGAGGAGTATGACAAGATCATCGTCACCGCTCCTCTCTACATCCCCAACAAGCGCGACGACGGCCAGAAGGGTATGGTCGAGTACTTCGACGCCCGCGAGGACGAGAAGGAGCTCTTCTCCAAGATCGACT
>JAFPTE010000169.1 GCA_017400415.1 Oscillospiraceae bacterium | reverse complement strand
GGTGCAAAACCCACGTGATCGGCGCTCACAAGGCGGTATTCGATGCCGTCCGCCTCCCCTTCAAAGGCCAGAAGACGGCCGGAGCCGTGGATGTGGCCGTAGTAAACCCGGCTGACGCCGTAGTCACGGAGGAGCTTTACCATATCCTTTGAATAATATCTGCCGTAGAAGGGCGGGTAGTGGAGAAAGACTATTTTTCCCTCAGCGTTCCCGGCGGCCTTCAGACTGGCCTCCAGCCTGATGACCTCCCGGGCCATGATTTTTCTGTCGTGGTCTGTGCCGCCCTCCGGGGGGCAGAACCAGCCCCGGGTGCCGCAGAGGGCCGTGCCCTCATAGAAAAAGCAGTTGTTGTTCAGAATGGAGATGCTCTCCATGCCGTGGGCTCTGAAGAAGCGCTGGGCGGCGGAGGCGGTGGACCACCACAGGTCGTGGTTGCCCTTCAGTATTATCTTGCGGCCGGGCAGCCTGTCAATGAACCGGAAGTCCTCCTCACAGCTGGGCATATCCATACCCCAGGTCAGGTCCCCCACGATAACGGTCACGTCGTCCGCCGTGACCTTTTCAAAGCCCTTCAGGAGCTTTTCTGCGTGGCCCTCCCACTCCCTGCCGAAGATATCCATGGGCTTATCCGCCTGAAAGGACAGGTGCAGGTCTCCGATTGTGTAAAGCATTGCTGTCCTCCCTCCGGTCAGAAGCTTACTCCAAAAAATCCCTGACGGCTCTGAGGAGCTCGTCCTTATAAAGGGTGCCCTCGAACCTGGGGGTCTTCCCCTTCAGGGCGGCCAGAGGCGCCGGGGCCTCAACTCCGGTGACCTCCGTGAGCCGGTCGATAAGCTGGGGGCCCTTATCCTGAGGTACCTCTCCCAGGGCGGTGAGCACCGCCTCCGTGAACTTGAAGGGGCTGGCGGTGGACAGGACCACGGTCAGGGTCCGGTCCCCGGTCTGGGCCCGGTACTTTTCCAGCACTCCGGCGGCCACGGCGGTGTGGGTGTCCATAAGGTAGCCCCGGTCCCGGAAGGTGTCGCCGATGACCCTGCCTGTCTCCAGGTCCGTCAGGCTCCCGGCGGAGAAAACCGCCTGGACCCCCTCACGGACGGACTCCGGCACGGCGTAGCGGCCGGTTTTGCTGAGCCTTGCCATAAAGGACGCCACGGCCACGTCATCCCCGGCCAGGTCGAACAGGAGCCGCTCCAGGTTGGAGGACACCAGAATATCCATGGAGGGGGAGGTGGTCTCATAGAAGGGCCGGTTCCGGTCATAGACGCCGGTATTGATAAACTCCGTCAGCACGTCGTTTCTGTTGGAGGCGCAGATGAGGCGCCCCACAGGCAGGCCCATCTTCCGGGCATAATAGCCCGCCAGGATATCGCCGAAGTTGCCGGTGGGCACGCAGAAGTTCACCTTTTCCCCGGCCTTCACGGCGCCGTTGTTCACCAGGTCCGCATAGGCGGAGAAATAGTAAACCACCTGGGGCAGCAGCCGGCCCCAGTTGATGGAGTTGGCGGAGGACAGGATCCAGCCCTTCT
>JAFPTE010000168.1 GCA_017400415.1 Oscillospiraceae bacterium | reverse complement strand
TGCGCCGACCTGCTCTCCGCCGCCGGAGCCGACCTGCCCGACCTGGGCCCCGCCGGCAGAATGATGGTCACGCCCCGGGATATTGACGCCGCCGTGCAGGACATTTCCAAGCTTGTGGGCTACGGCATCGACCTGGCCCTCCATGAGGGCCTCACCTGCGGCGACCTGGACATGCTGCTTTGAATGTTTCACGTGAAACATCCGAAAAATGTTCCACGTGAAACAACTTCCTATTGAAAAAATCTCCGCTATGGGCTATAATGAATCAACAACATTGACCGGAGATGCGAAATGGGAAAAATCATAGCCGTAGCGAATCAAAAGGGCGGCGTAGGCAAAACCACCACCTGCGTCAATCTGACCGGGGCCCTGACCCTGGAAAACAAAAAGGTGCTGCTCTGCGACGCTGACCCCCAGGGCAACGCAACCTCCGCTATGGGCATAGACAAAAACCGGGCGGAGAAGGGTACATACAGCATTCTGACCCGGTCCTGCCGGCCGACCGAGGCCATAGTCCACACGAAATACGGGGACGTGATGCCCTCCAACAAGGAGCTCTCCGGAGCCGCCATCGAGCTGGTGGACGCAGAGAGACGGGAATACGTGCTGAAGGAAGCCCTGGAAACCCTGCGGCAGAGCTATGACTACATAATAATCGACTGCCCGCCCAGCCTGGAGCTGCTGACCCTGAACGCCCTGTGCGCTGCCGACAGCGTGCTCATTCCGGTACAGTGCGAGTATTTCGCTCTGGAGGGGCTGGCGGACCTGATGAACACGGTGCGGCTCATAAAAAAGCGGCTCAACCCGGAAATCTCCGTGGAGGGCGTGCTGCTGACCATGTACGACAGCAGGACGAACCTTTCCATGCAGGTGGCCGGGGAGGTAAAAAAGTATTTCCGGGAGAAGGTTTACAGGACCGTGATACCCCGGAACGTGCGCCTTTCGGAGGCACCCAGCCACGGAAAGCCCATAACGGCCTACGAATACGGCTCCCGGGGCGCCCTGGCCTATGTAATGCTGGCCCGGGAGGAGATTGAGCGCACTGCGAAAGAGAATAAGGAGCGATAAAATGGCACGAGGAGGCCTTGGAAAAGGACTTGACGCCGATATTATGGGCGGAAAGGGCCTGGCGGCCCTTCTGGGCGAGGACACAGGGGAGGAAACGGTAAAAAACCTGCGGATTTCCTCCGTGGAGCCCAAGCGGGACCAGCCCAGAACGGCGTTTGACGAGGAAAAGCTCATGGAGCTCTCGGAGAGCATACGGGAACACGGCATAATTCAGCCCATTGCCGTCAGAGAGACCCAGCCCGGGTTATATGAGATAATCGCCGGGGAGCGCCGCTGGCGGGCCGCCAGAATGGCGGGACTCACGGAGATCCCGGCGGTCATAAAGGCAGTTGACGACCGGGAGGCGGCGGAGCTGGCCCTGGTGGAGAACCTGCAGCGGGAGGATCTGAGCCCCATGGAGGAGGCCAGAGGCTATAAGGCCCTTATGGAGAGCTACGGCCTCACCCAGGAGAGCGCCGCCGAGAGAGTGGGCAAGAGCCGCCCGGTGGTGGCCAACGCCCTGCGGCTTCTGCGGCTGCCGGAGGATGCGGCACGGCTTGTGGAGGAGAAAAAGCTGCCTCTGAGCCACGCGAGAGCGGTTTTGAGCCTGAATAAACCGGAGGATATGAGCCGGGCGGCCCAGGAAATCGTCCGGGATGGGCTCTCCGTCAAGCAGGCGGAGAAGCTCTGCCGGGATATCGCCGCCGGAAAACGGGAAAAAAAGGCCCCGGACCGGAGGCACGCCGACGGGGTGGACTATTACGCCCAGGTGGAAGAGGACCTGAC
>JAFPTE010000167.1 GCA_017400415.1 Oscillospiraceae bacterium | reverse complement strand
TTCTTCTACAATGACGGCAAGGTGGTCCGGCTGAACAAGGATATGACCACGGATACCGTGGCCCGGGGCCTGTCCGGCTCCGGCGACGCCCGACTCTCCACGGACGGCAAGACCATCGTGTTCCTGAAGGAGGGCAAGCTCCGCCGGGTGGACGGCTCCCAGAATGACCCGGAGGCCAGGGAACTGGCGGAGGACGTGAAGAGCTTCACGGGCTCCCGGGACCTGCAGAACATCTACTATGTGTCTGACGGTGAGATCCTGGCCATCAAGGGCACCGGCAAGGCCACCAGAGTGGCGGAGGAGTACGACCTTATGAACGTGCTGGACGGCAAGACCCTCATTTATGCCGAGGATGAGCTGCTGTTCACCTCCTCCGGCGGCAAGGGCAAGAAGGTCAGCACCTTTGAGAGCGACGTGAGCTCCGTGGCCGTTTACGGCAAGCTGGCTCTTGTCACCCTGAAGGACGGCTCCGTTTACTACACCACCAACGGCAAGGACTTCACAACCCTCTACGCAGCGTAAATAAAGCTTCGCCCCGTGCAGCTGCACGGGGCGTTTTTTTATCCCAGGGCCACGTCCAGGGCCATCATGACAGTGAAGCCCAGGGCGAACATAACTGTGCCCAGGTTGGAGTGTTTGCCCTGGCTCATCTCCGGTATGAGCTCCTCCACCACCACGTACATCATGGCCCCGGCGGCGAAGGAAAGCAGGTAGGGAAGGGCCCCGATTATGAAGGCGGAGGCCAGTATGGTGAGCACCGCACCCACAGGCTCCACGGCGCCGGAAAGGACCCCGTAGACGAAGCTTTTCGTTTTGGAGACCCCCTCGGCGTGGAGGGGCAGGGAGATTATGGCCCCCTCCGGGAAATTCTGAATGGCGATGCCGACGGCCAGGGCCGTGGCCCCCGCCAGGGTTATGCCCCCCCGGCCAGCCAGGTACCCGGCGTAGACCACGCCTACGGCCATGCCCTCCGGCAGGTTGTGGAGCACCACCGCCAGCACCAGCATGGTGGTCCTGCGGAGGCTGGTCCGGGGGCCCTCCGCCTCGTCGCTCATCATGTGCAGGTGGGGGATTATCCGGTCCAGAAGCAGCAGGAACAGCACCCCTATCCAGAAGCCCGCCGCCGCCGGCACAAAGGCCCAGGGGCCCAGGGCCTGGCTCTGGTCAATGGCCGGGATAATGAGGCTCCATATGCTGGCCGCCACCATGACCCCCGCCGCAAAGCCCGTCAGGGCCCGCTGCACCATGGCCCCCAGGCTCTTCCGCATGAAAAGCACGCAGGCGGAGCCCAGAGCCGTGCCTAAAAAGGGTATCATTATGCCCTTTATAACCTCGCTTGTCATCTCTTCTCCTCTCTGCCGCAAAGCGGCCTTATCAGTCACCCTATCCTATGCGGTACAGGGCGGTTAGTTATCTCTAACTTCATTATATCACAGCTCCGCCCCCGAATCAAGCTATGAGATGAAAAAAGCGCACAGGGGTTTTCCCTGTGCGCCGTGCTGTGCTCACGCTTTAAGCGTTTCAACAAAACTGTTCACGTATTCATAATAGGTCTCAAGGTCAATGCCGCTAATCCGGCGCCAATAGTCTGCCGCAAATCTCGGCGTACTG
>JAFPTE010000166.1 GCA_017400415.1 Oscillospiraceae bacterium | reverse complement strand
GCCCCACGCCGGAGCATCACGTCCGTGAAGCCCCCGGTGGAGGCCCCGCAGTCGATGCAGGTCTTCCCCTCCGGACTGCCGCCGAAGAAGTCCAGGGCCTTTTCCAGCTTGAGGCCCCCTCGGCTCACGTATTTCAGGGTGTCGCCCCGGACCTGGATTTGGGCGTTCTCGTCAATATTCACGCCGGCCTTGTCGCTCTTCTGGCCGTTTACGTAGACCTGGCCCGCCATAATAACTGCCTTGGCCCGCTCCCGGCTGTCAAAAAAGCCCTTTTCGCAGAGAAGGACGTCAAGTCGTTTCTTCGCCATCTGCCTGTTTCTTGCCCCTCTCCAGTATTCTGGGAGGCACTGCCTCCAAAATATCCTCAAAAATGCTGTCGGCGTCCAGCCGGCGCTCCCTTCTGAGAGCGGAGACGGCGCCGTGGGTCACGTAGCTGTCGCCCAGATTTCGGAGCACCAGCCGCCGGGGACTGAGCCCCGCCTCCGTGAGGCCTGCGGCCAGCTCACGGCCCACAGAGCCGTAGGGCGTGCACTCCTCCACCACCATAAGGCGGCCGGTCTTCCGGACGGACTCAAATATCTCGGCCGTTTCCAGGGGCTTTATGACCCCCAGCTTAATTACCTCGCAGCTGACCCCCTGGGCCTCCAGCCGGTCGGCGGCGGAGAGCACGTCGTTTATGCTTATGCCGTAGGTCACAACCGTTATGTGCTCGCCCCGGCGCAGGACCCGGACAGGCTCGGCGCCTCCCTGGGTATATTCCCCCTGGCCGCCCTTTGGGTAACGGATGGCAGCAGGGCCCGTATGGTCAAGGGCCGCCCGCAGCATATCCCGCAGCTCCGCAAAGGAGGCGGGAGAATAGACCTTCATGCCCGGTACACTGCGCAGATAGCTCACGTCAAAGGCGCCGTGATGGGTCTCCCCGTCCTCTCCCACAAGGCCCGCCTTGTCCACGGCCAGAATGACTCTCTCCCCGGTGATGCCTATATCGTGGAGGAGCATATCGTAGGAGCGCTGCAGGAAGGTGGAGTACACCGCCAGCACCGGGCGCATGCCCTGGTGGGCGGCCCCTGCCGCCATGGCTGCGGCGTGGCCCTCTGCAATGCCCACATCAAAAAACCGCTGGGGAAACCGGCGTCCGAACTCGGAAAGGCCCGTGCCCGGCGCCATGGCGGCGGTGATGGCCATAAGTTCCTCATGCTCGCCGGCAAGGCTTATGAGCTCATCGCCGAAGACGGAGGCAAAGGACTCCCTGGGGGTCTCGCTGACGCCCTGGGCCTTATCGAAGGGGCCCACGCCGTGGTAAAGCTCCGGCTTCTCCTCCGCCGGGGGATAGCCCTTGCCCTTTTTGGTGATGCAGTGAAGAACCACCGGGCGCTTAAGGTCCCGGGCGGCCTCAAAGGCCAGGGTCAGCTCCTTTATGTCGTGGCCGTCCACCGGCCCCAGGTAGGAAAAGCCCATATCCTCAAACATCTCGTTGCCCAGAAGGCTGCGTTTGATGGACTCTTTTATATTGTGGGTCAGGCGGTAGATGAACTTGCCGCCGGGGATGAAGTTCAGCACCTTCCGGTAGGCGGCCTTGAAGGAGCGGTAGCCCCGGCGAATGCGCAGCCGGGTCAGATACCGGGCCACGCCGCCCACGTTCTTTGCGATGCTCATGCCGTTGTCATTCAGCACCACGATCAGCGGCTCGCCGCTGTCTCCGGCGTCGGACAGGGCCTCGTAGGCCGTGCCGCCGGTGAGGGAGCCGTCGCCCAGAAGGGCTATGACGCTGTAATCCTCCCCTCGGATGGTCCTGGCCCGGGCCATGCCCAGAGCCTGGGAGATGGCCACGGAGGCGTGACCGGCTATGGCGGCGTCGTCTATGCTCTCGGAGGGCTTGGGAAAGCCCGCAAGGCCCCCGTACTGCCTCAGAGTTCCGAAGGCTTCACGGCGGCCTGTAAGTATCTTATGGGTATAGCTCTGGTGCCCCACGTCGAACACCAGTCTGTCCCTGGAGATATCGAAGACCCGGTGCAGAGCAACGGTTATCTCCACAACTCCCAGGTTGGAGCTCAGGTGGCCGCCGTTCTTGCTGACAGCGTCCACTATGAATTCCCGCAGCTCAGTACAGAGCCCGGGCAAATCCTCCTCCGGCAGGTCCTTTACGTCCCAGGGGGAGTTTATGTTTTCCAGTAGGCTCACGGCTTTACCTGCCCTTTTTCTTATTACGTCCGCTTCCGGTGAAGAAAGCGATTACCCTTCCGGCCATAAGAACGATTCTGGTATCTGAGGAAATGGCGATGCTCTTGCCGAAGGCCTTGCCGCCGATGGTGAGGCCCGCCACGAGCCCGGTGCACAGAAGCTGGGTCACCACGGCGCTGACGGACAGGTCCCGGGTCAGATTTCCCGCTATGGCGGCGGCGGTGGCGCCGGAGACGATGCCGGAGATATCGCCCACAACGTCGTTGCAGATGCTGGCGACCTTCTCGCTGTTTTTCAGAAGGCCGATGGCCTCCCTTGCCCCGTGCTCCCGGTGGGAGGCCATGGAGTGAAAGGGCACCTCATCGGCGCTGGTTACGGCGACGCCCAGCATATCAAACACTATGCCCGCCAGGATAAACACCATAAGGAGGGCGAAGGCCAGGATATAGCCCGCTCCGCTCATGACCTGGGAGGACACCAGGGAGAAGAGCATGGATGTGACTATGCTTATAAGGGTTATTCTGATTATCCAATGGATATCTGAACTGTTTTTCATTTTTCCGTTCTCTCGAAAGATAGTAAAGCGACGGCAGAGCACAGGGTAAATCTTACGGCATAGGTCGGGTTGGCTTTCCCCCGAGACCACCCCCCGTTGCCGAGAGGGCGGTTTCCCTTTGAGGTCTCGCTCGGTCCGTCGCCGGAACCGCTACCCGATGGCCACTGAGCACGCACTGCAATCCCCTGCGCTCCTGCGGTTAACGCAACAGCCTAGGTGTTTTCCACGGCGAAGCAAACCATCCCTTTAGCCTCTTTTGCAGGAAATATTTCAGGAAGATATTGCGCCTTTCTCTGGCCGGAGTCCGGCACACTTAGCTCTTCCATCCGCAGATCCCACTCAAGGCAGGCTACACTGCACACAGCACTTGGTATAATTGCCCGTTAAAACGCACCGCAATACAGGTTCATCCCCGGTCCGTAGGAGGATCGTTTACCTCAAGGGAGTACGTCCTTCCACAGAGTCGGGTCTCCACACCGGCAGGGTCGCAACTCCAATGCCATTCGGAGCCGCCCTACAGATGCAGGCTCATTTGGCGGGCTCGCCAAAACGACCTCCCTCCAGCACCCGCCCGGAACTGGGCGTTCCAAGCAAGCACAAGAGGCTTCATAGATATGCCCTTCAAAGGATTTTTAGGCCCTTCCTTGGAGATGGCAGTTCCGACTAAGGATACTGCGCCGTCGCAATTATTCATTATATACGTTCTTTATGCATTTTTCAATAGTTTCTTTGGGCTAATTTTGAAGAAAGTTCGATTAAAAAGGCTTTTTCGCCGGAAAACGGGCCCTTTTCCAGGGCCTCAACGGCCCGGAGGGTGCATTTTTCAATTTCACGGCGGCAGCCCTCCTCCCCCAGCAGGGTCATGTAGGTGACCTTGCCCAGGGCGGAATCGGAGCCGATATCCTTGCCCAGAGCCTCCCGGGTGGAGATTACGTCCAGCAGGTCATCCTCTATCTGGAAGGCAAGGCCCACGTTCTCTGCGTACTCCTCCGCAGCCTCCCAGGCCCCTTCCGGCACGTCTTTGACGGTCTTCGCCCCCAGGATGCCCAGCAGGCAGGCGGCCTTTATAAGGGCGCCGGTCTTCCGGCGGTTTATGTCGGTAAGCACCGCTTCATTGCGCTCAGACTCCGGCACTGTGGTGTCACGGAACTGGCCCAGGCACATGCCCCTCTCGCCGGCAGCCTCGGCCAGGACTCTCACGGCCTCCGTGACCGCCCCAAGGCGCCCCGGAGCCACATTCCTCCCTGCCTCGGCAATAAGGCCGAAGGCGGCGGACTGGAGGGCGTCACCGGCGATGATGGCGGTGCTCTCTCCGAAGACTCTGTGGTTTGTGGGTCTGCCCCGGCGGAAATCGTCGTTATCCATGCCGGGCAGATCGTCGTGAATCAGCGAATAGGTGTGGATAAGCTCCACGGCGCAGGCGAAATCCAGGGCCGCCTCCATAGGGGCCCCGCAGGCCTGGCAGAATTTCAGGGCCAGCACGGGCCGGACCCGCTTGCCCCCTGCAAGAAGGCTGTAGCGCATGGCCTCCTCCAGGCCCTTCTCACGGAAAAGCCCGTTCAGCCTCTCCTCCACCAGGGCCTTGGCGGCCGCATACTCATGAGCGTAATCCATCACTCTACCACCGTGTCAAACTTCTCCTCCACGGGCTCGCCGTCCGCTCCCTTCCGGAGCTTGACGATCTTCTGCTCTGCCTCCTCCAGAAGCCCGGAGGCGGAGCGGATAAGGCCGGTGCCCTCCTCAAACAGGGCAAGGGCCTCCTCCAGAGGCTTATCCCCCTTTTCCAGAGTTCGGACTATCTCCTCAATGCGCTGCATCTGCTCTTCAAAGCTCAGGTTCTCTTTCATCTTTTGCCTCCATAATCTCATCCACGGTGCACACAAGGCTGTCACGCATAAGCCGCACGCTGATGCGTTCACCGGTATTCACGTCCCTTCCGCTCTTCACAGCCCTGCCCTCCGGCGTCATGGCGATGGCGTAGCCCCGGCTCAGCACCTTAAGGGGACTCAGAGCGTCCAGCCTGCCGGCGCAGACCTCAAACCGCCTTGCGCTGCGGCTGTAGGCCAGGGCGGCGGCGTTTTCCAGGCGGCTGCGGAGGGAATCCAGCCGGAGCTTCTTATCCTCCACGTAATTCTTCGGGTCCCGAAGCACCCGCTTCTCGCTGAATGACTTAAGAATCTGGCGGCCGTGGGAGATATAGCCCATAACCGCCGTCCAGCACCGCTCCCCGGCGGAGTCCAGATACTCCAGAAGCTCAGCCCGGTCCGGGGCGCAGAGCTCGGCGCCGTTTGAGGGCGTGGCCGCCCGCAGGTCCGCCACGAAGTCCGAAATCGTCACGTCTGGCTCGTGGCCAACGGCGGAGATGACCGGTATGGAGCAGTCATAGATGGCCCGGGCAACCCGCTCGTCATTGAAGCACCACAGGTCCTCAATACTGCCGCCGCCCCGGCCCACAATGAGCACGTCCGCCACCTGGTGCCGGTCGGCGTAGCGTATGGCACCCACGATCTCCGGAGGCGCCTCCGCCCCCTGTACCCGGACAGGCAGCAGGATAATCTTTCCCAGGGGCCAGCGCTTCCGCAGCACCCGGATTATATCGTGGACTGCGGCCCCGGCGGAGCTGGTGATGACCCCGATGCGCATGGGGTAACGGGGAATGGGCTTCTTGTGCTCCCGGGCGAAGAGGCCCTCCTTATTCAGCTTCTCCTTGAGCTGCTCAAAGGCCACCGCCAAATCTCCTACTCCGGCCGGGGTCAGGCTTGTTACGTAGAGCTGATAGGCCCCGTCACGGGTGAAGACGGAGACCCGCCCGGCGGCAATGACCTTCATTCCGCTCTCCGGCCGGAAGCGCAGCTGCATGGCATTGCCCTTGAACATTACGCAGCGGAGGGCGGAATTCTCATCCTTGACGGTAAAATAGTGGTGCCCGGACGGGTACACCTTATAGTTTGAAAGCTCGCCGGTGACGGCCACGGAGTAAAGCAGGCCGTCGGAATCCAAAAGCCCCTTTATATACTCGTTGAGTTGGGTCACGGTCATGATCTGTCTCTCAGCCATGGGCCTTCACCGCCCTCATGGTCAGAATGGCGCAGCCCATGGCGTTGTCGGTGGAATACCGGGGCTCCGCAAAGATGCCCCCGGCTGTCAGCTGCCGCAGCAGGCTGTTGGAGGCCACGCCGCCGGAGAACAGCACCGGCAGGTCCCCGTACTGCTTCCGGGCGTTCTCCGTCACCCGCTGAACGCAG
>JAFPTE010000165.1 GCA_017400415.1 Oscillospiraceae bacterium | reverse complement strand
TTTGAGAATATGGTCAGCGGCATCCAGAGCATGACCCTGCCCATAATGCTGTATCTGCTCACCATGTGCTTTTCCGCACTTCTGGAGCATGAGGCCATGGGCGAATTCTTCAACGGCGCCGTCCGGCTCCTGGGGCCCGTCTCCTTCCTGGTGCCGGCGGTACTCTTCCTGGTGTCCACCCTGGTCACCGTGTCCCTGGGCTCCTCCTGGGCCATGTACGTCATCGGCATTCCCGTGGCCCTGCACATGGCCGCCAACATGGGCCTATCCGTGCCTCTGTGCGTGGGGGCCGTGGCCTCTGCCGGCATAGCCGGGGAGAAGAACTGCGCCTTCACCTCGGACGCCCTCTCCGTAGCCAACGCCATCGGCTGCGACCCGGACGTGATACTGAAGGTACGGCTCAAGTACTCCGTAATCTTCTCCGCCGTCGCCCTTCTGATGTACGTGGCGGCGGGCCTCATCTTCTGAAAAAAGCAAAAAAGTGCGCTGAGCGGTTTCCCGCCCAGCGCTTTTCTTATGGATTGAAAACGTATTTGTCCAGCCGCCGGAAGGCCTCCTCAACCTTTCTGCGGGGCAGGGCCAGGTTCATGCGTATGCCCCAATCGTCATGGAAGGGCCTGCCGTCCTGCCAGCATACGCCCACGTCCGTGCCCATTTTCATGAGCTCGTCAAGGCTTATGCCCCGGCTGCGGCAGAGGTCCTCGCAGTGGAGGAACAGCATATAGGTGCCCTGGGGCTTTGCCAGGCTGACGCCCTCAAAGCGGCGGGAGATGAAATCGCAGGCGAAGTTCACGCTGCCAGAGATGACCTGACAGAGCTCGTCCGCCCAGAGCATGCCCTCCGGCCTGTAGGCCCCTATGAGGGCGTGCATGGAGAGGACGTTCATGGAGTTATACATGGAAAGGGCCGCTTCCTTCTCCTGCCGGTCCCGGAGCCAGTCGTTATAGATGATGTGGTAGCTGCCGATAAGGCCCGCCAGGTTGAAGGTCTTGGAGGGGGCGTACATGGCGGCGGTATGCTCCCTGGCGTAGGGGCTCACGGACTGGGTGGGGATGTGCCGGCTGCCGTTGAGCAGAATGTCGGACCAGATCTCGTCGGAGATTACCCATACGCCGTGGCGCTCGAATATCTCCATGGCCCTTTCGATTTCCCATCTCTCCCAGACTCTGCCGCAGGGGTTGTGCGGGGAGCAGAACACGGCGGCGTGGATGCGGTCAGATACGATTTTCTTCTCCATATCCTCAAAATCCATCCGCCAGACGCCTGCCCCGTCCCGCCTGAGGGGACTCAGGACCATGTTGTAGCCGTTTTGCTCCAGGGCGTGGGTGAAGCCGATGTAGGTGGGGCTGTGGAGGAGCACGTTATCGCCCCGGGAGCACAGCACGTTCAGGGTGGAGACGATGCCCCCCAGAACGCCGTTTTCGTAACCGATGTGCCTGGGCTCCAGATCGGAAACGCCGTTTCGCAGGCTGTGCCAGCGGATGATGGAGTCAAAATACTCCTGTCTCGGGGCAAAATAGCCGAAGGTGGGGTAACGGAGCCTTTCCTCGATTGCCGCCGTGACGGTGGGGCACACGGCAAAGTTCATGTCCGCCACCCACATGGGTATGGCGTCGAAGCCCCCCCCGGGACCCAGGGGAGCAAAGCCGTCCCCGGCACCGATGGCGTCCAGGGCCAGGGCGTCGTGGCCCCTCCGCTCCGGCAGAGTTTCAAAATCGTATGTCATGGCAGAATACCTTTCGTGTTTGATGGGAAATATTGTACCATTTTTTCGCATCAGGGGCAAGCTGTAACTGAAATTTGGTACTTGAAGTTTGAAAAACAAATGGTATAATCTGGACAGAAGAGGCTGAAATGAGGTGAGTTCATGCTGCAGGTCGCCATAATTGAAGATGACCCCGAGTCTGCAGCCCATCTGCGCAGCTGCCTTGACTACCTGGCGGAAGCTGAGAAGGTACAGTTTTCCGTAACCGAGTTCTCCTCCGGTCTGGCCTTCCTCGGGGACTATAAGCCTATATATGATATCGTGCTTATGGACATCGAGATGCCCGGCATGAACGGCATGGAGACCGCCCGTGCCCTCCGGCAGATGGACAAGGCGGTGATTCTGATTTTTGTCACCAATGTGGCCCAGTACGCCCTCCAGGGCTATGAGGTGGACGCCATGAACTACATTCTGAAACCGGTCAGCAAGTATGACTTCGCCCTGAAGCTCCGGCGGGCCCTTTCCCGGGCGGTCAGGCAGCAGGATGAGCTTATCCGGATCAAAACCGCCAGGGATACCTACGCCCTGCGCCTGGCCACCGTCCGCTACCTGGAGGTGGATGGGCACTACATCATTTACCACACCACGGAGGGGGACTTCACCGAATACATCACCCTCAAGGATGCGCAAAAAAAGCTCAATAAGGACTATT
The DNA here is from genome assembly GCA_017400415.1 of Oscillospiraceae bacterium. Lineage (GTDB taxonomy): Bacteria > Bacillota > Clostridia > Oscillospirales > Oscillospiraceae > RUG626. The sequence goes on along the minus strand of JAFPTE010000165.1, from coordinate 6,502 downwards.
TCGCCCGGTGCAACCGGCATCTGCTGGTAAACCTTAAGTTCGTCACCGGGATCGAGGGGGACGACGTGCTCCTGGGCATGGACAGGCTGCCGATTTCGAGACCCCAGAAAAAAGCATTTCTCAAGGAATTTGCCATGTTTATAGGGGGTGTGAACTGATGGAAATGAATGTGGGCAATCTGTTCTTTATGGCGGAGATACTCATTGCTGAGCTAATCTTCCTCTATCCTGTGCCGAAACGCAGCCATTTCTGGTTCCGTCTGGTTCCCGCCCTTATCCTGTCCCTGCTGGCGGCGGCCTTTCTCCCGGGCTTCGGCTTCATAGGCATAAGGGAGCTTTCCAGCCTCCTGCGGTTTCTTGTTCAGTTCGTCATCAGCGTTCTGGCCATGGGCTTCTGCTTCAGACTCAAGCCCATAATGCTCATCTCCATGTGCGTGGCGGGCTATGCGGTACAGCACCTGAGCTACCGGGCAGCCGGTATCGTCCAGAGGCTTCTGCCCCTGGAGCTGCCCCACAGCCTCTGGGGCTACAGGTTCTATGAGATAACGGTCATGCCTGCGGTGTATCTCATTATCTTCCTGACCTTCGGCCGCTTCTCCGCCAGAAACGAGTGCTACAAAAATAACGACCGCAGATTACTGCTGGTTTCCCTGGTCACTGTTGCAATCTGCGTGGGCATGAACCGCCTCTCCGGCCTTTTCGGCGAGACACGGTCCACGCTGACCACCAACTGCTACGGCATACTGTGCTGCCTGCTGGCCCTCTTCGTCCAGTTTAACCTCCACCGGCTGAGCCTGGCGGAAAAGGAGGCCCAGGCCATCGAGCTTGTGCGCAGGGAGGAGAAGAAGCAGTACGAGATCACCAAAAACTCCATGGACTCCATCAATATCAAGCTCCACGACCTAAAGCACAAGCTTTCCGCCTACAACGACCGGCTGCCCGCCGAGGAGGTGGAGAGCCTGCATCGGGATATCAACATTTATGACAGCTACATCAAAACCGGCAACGACGCCATGGACGTGCTCCTGTCGGAGAAAATGATGCTCTGCAGCATGAAAAAAATTCGCCTGACCTTTTCCGGGGACTGCACACCGCTTTCCGGCATGAGGACCATGGATATCTACTCTCTCTTCGGAAACGCCATTGACAACGCCATTGAAGCCGTGGAAAATCTGGAGGAGGATAAGCGCATCATCGACGTGACCCTGGAGGAGAAGGGGGACCTGGTCTTTGTGGGCTTTACCAACTACTATGAGGGCGAGCTCATCATGGAGGACGGGATGCCCGCCACCACCAAGAAAACGGAGCCCGGTTATCACGGCTACGGAATGAAGAGCATGAAGCTCATCGCCGCCAAGTACCAGGGGGAGCTGACCTTCTCCGCCAGCAGGGGTCTCTTCAACCTGAGCGTATATCTGAAGCTTAAGTAAATAATTGCAATTCACTCTAAAAAAAGGCGATTCGCTCTGTAATCGCCTTTTATTTTTTTGCTCTGATATATTAGGCTATGCAATAAGCTGAGAGCCTCCAGGGCCCGGAGGCTCCGTAACACCAAACCAAAAAGAAAAGGAGAAAAAAGATGTTCAAGAAGCCAAACCTGTACAGAGGTCTTGCCTGCGTCTTCGCCTTCCTGCTGGTTATCAGCATCCTGGCCTCCAACATCCTGGAGGTCAACAGGACCATGGTTGACCAGACCTTCAAGACCCAGAGCGAGCTTGTTATCACCGAAGAAAATGATAACAGCCTGTTCACTGCATTTATCCCCGATCCCGACTTCATGACCGGCGACAAGCTGGACATAAAGAAGGATGAGGCCGTCCACAAGGAGCTGGGCACCCTCATTCAGGAGGAGGGCACCGTCCTTCTGAAGAACGAGGGCTCCGCCCTGCCCCTGGCCTCCGGTGCAAAGATAACAGTTCTGGGTAAGTACGGCTACATGGCAGCCGGCGGCGGAAGAGGCGGCTCTGCCGTCACCCCTGCAGCCGGCCTTGAGGCGGCAGGCCTGCAGCTGAACCCCGTGGTCTCCGCCATTTACGGCGGCATGAGGCTCTCCTCCGCCGCTCCCGGCTGGGCCAGCAACAAGACCTACGATTTCAAGTACAACCCCGGCGAAATCTCCGTTGCGGATATTGCCAAGGCCAACGGCGACTATCAGAACAGCTTCAGCGAGTACGGTGACGCCTGCCTGGTCTTCCTGGGCAGAGGCAACGGCGAGGGCGCAGACTATAAGCCCGGCGCCGAGGGCGTGGCCGACGGCGTAGGCTCCCGAAATGCTCTTGCTCTCTCCACCAATGAGCGTGACCTCATCAATCTGGCGACGTCCAACTTCAAAAAGGTCATTGTCCTGGTGAGCACCGTCTCCCCAATGGAGCTGGGTGAGGTTCAGGAGAATCCTGCAGTCAACTCCATCCTCTGGATCGGCCACACCGCCACCTATGGTGCATACGGCCTGGGCAACATCATTGCCGGCAAGGCCAACCCCTCCGGCGGCCTGTACGACACTTACGCCCACAACTCCATGTCCTCTCCCGCCATGCGGAACATGGGCCACTATGAGTTCACCAACGCTGACCAGATCGACCGCAAGGATACCTCCTCCGTGGGCACCCGCGGCACAGACCCCGGCTTCAAGAACTACGTCATCGAGGCCGAGAGCATCTACGTGGGCTACCGCTATTATGAGACCCGCTATTATGACTGCGTCCTTGGTCAGGGCAACGCCAGCGTGAAGACCGACTCCACCGGCATCTATGAGGACTCCAGGTCCGGCTGGAACTATGCTGAAGAGGTTGTCTATCCCTTCGGCTACGGCCTTTCCTACACCACCTTTGAGAAGACCATCGAGAACGTGACCTGGACCAAGACCCGCCACGAGCAGATCGCCCACGTGACCGTCCTTGTCAAGAATACCGGCTCCGTGGCCGGCAAGACCTCCGTCCAGATCTACGGACAGGCCCCCTACACCGATTACGACAAGCAGAACCTTGTGGAGAAGAGCGCCATCCAGCTGCTCAACTTTGACAAGACCGATATCATCCAGCCCGGCCAGTCCGTCACCGTTACTGTTGATGTGGACCTGCAGAACCTGGCCTCCTATGATGGGAACGCTGCCAAGACCTACATCATGGAGAACAGCGACCAGTACTACTTCGCCGTGGGCAACGGCGCCCATGATGCTCTGAACAACGTCCTGGCCGCCCAGGGCAAGACCGTATCCAACGGCATGGACTACAACGGCAATGCCAAGGGCGCCTGGAAGTGGACCTACAGCACCGCTACCACCGGCACCGTTGACTCCTTCACCTTCGGCTCCTCCAAGGCCGGCGTGGAGATCACCAACCAGCTCCAGTACTCCAACTGGAACGACTATGAGCCCGGCAAGGTCCAGATGCTCACCCGTCAGGACTGGGCCGGCACCTTCCCCAAGACCTATGACACCATGACCGCCCCCGCACTGATGGTCAAGCATTACTCCGGCCAAGTCATCGAGTACCACACCAAGGATAACCCGGATTCCGCAGAGGCCCTGGCTGCTGTCAAGTTCGACCAGCCCACTGACCTCAAGTTCGCCAGCATGAAGGGCGCCTCCTATGACGACTACCGCTGGGAAGAGGTTATCGACGCCATGAGCCTTGAGGAGGTCGTCCTCTGCGCCATCAAGTCCGGCCGCGGCTTTGCCGGCATCGATTCTCTGAACTTCCCCACCGGCTCCTACGCTGAGAACGGCCCCGGCACCCCCGTGTGGCTCTCCGATCAGGAGGGCGCTCTGAACGCCCCCTGGGCCATCGCCACCCCGGAGAGAGGCTCCTACAACCTGGGTTCCTTCCCCACCTTCTCCGTCCTGGGCTCCACCTTCAGCCCCCACCTGGCCTCCGAGTACGGCCGTGTTCTTGCCAACGACGCCATTCTGGGCGGCAAGCCCATGATGTGGCTGCCCGGCGCCAACACCCACCGCACCCCCTATAACGGCCGCAGCGAGCAGTATTTCTCCGAGGATCCCATCCTCACCGGCGTCGTCACCATGGAGGCCGCCGTGGCTGCCCTGAATAAAGGCGGCATCGTCACCGCAAAGCACTTCGCCTTCAACGATCAGGAGATGCACCGCTCCGGCGTGGGCACCTTCATGACCGAGCAGAGAGCCCGCGAGGTTGAACTCCGTGCCTTCCAGATCCCCTTCGAGGCTGCCAAGTATGACACCCCCGAGAAGGACGTGGGCATGCTGGGCGTTATGACCTCCTTCTCCAAGCTGGGCGGCATTGAGTGCACCGTCAACAAGGGCCTGCTCACCGGTATCCTGGCCGGCGAGTGGAATTACAGAGGCTACATCGTCTCCGACCTGAAGGACGACCTGGACCTGATGCCTCAGGCCTTCCTGGCCGGCCTGGGCGGCTACGACTGGCGCACCGAGAAGGACGACGTGGATCCCTACTCCTCCGTGGAGGACTTCCGCTATGACGCCGAGCTTCTCAAGGCCATGAAGAATGTCTGCCGCCAGAAGCTCTGCACCTTCGCAAACTCCAGCTTCATGAACAGAGTCAACACCTCTACCCACACCGTACGCAACATGACCTGGTGGAGGACCGCCTACACCGCCGGCATCATCGGCTCCGCCGTGCTCACCGGCCTGGCTGTTATCCTCTATGCCGTCAGTGCTGCATCCAGCAAGAAAAAGGAGGGCTGAAAAATGATGGATTACATTAAAAAGCTGTCTGTGCCCGGCTGGCTTCTGGGCGCAGGTGCCTGCCTGGCAGTTCTGGGCCTCATCGTGGCCCTCATAAGCTGCTCCGGCGAGGGCTTCGGCATGGCCGAGATGCCCCTTATCGCTCTTCTGAGCATCGCTGCCGTGGCACTTTTCGTCGGTATCGTATTTGTGTCCGCCTCCAAGGGCGACGGCGTCATCACCTCCGTCATGGTCATGGCCATGGTGCTGGCGCTGACCTTCTGCGTGTACTTCATGATCATCGGCAAGTCCGACGTGTTCGGCACGGTCCTCTTCTCCGACCTGGAGAAGGGCTATGCCCCCGCTGAGAGCGCCGCCTGGCTTGGTGTAGTGAGCATCGTCATGTATATCGTGGCGACCCTCGCCGCCGCCGTGGGCGCCTTCGGCAGCATCAGCAAAAACAGATAACAGTTCTTAATTCCTCTCAAAGAAACGCTCCCTGTCGATACCTGACAGGGAGCGTTTCACGCTTGCTTGTTCAGTTTAAAAGCCGGTCCCTTGCCTCCAGCAGGGTGGGGAAGACCCGGCACAGGGGGAGAATATCCTCCGAAGGGGCCACCAGGTCCGGTATCATGACGCTTTTGCAGCCGGCGGCGTGACCGGCCCGGATGCCGTTGAGGCTGTCCTCAAAGACCCAGCACTCCTCCGGCGGGAGCTGCAGGCTCTCCGCAGCCGCCAGAAAGATATCCGGGAAGGGCTTGCCTCGGGGTATGTTTTCCCCGGATACCAGGGAGTCGAAAAGCTCCGTTATGCCGCCCAGCTCAAGATTCTGCTTTATCATGAACATGGGGCTTGAGCTGGCAACCGCCAGCCTTAACCCACGGGCCTTCATAGCCTCCAGTATCTCCCGGGCGCCGGGCTTCAGCTCCAGCCGGGTCCTCTCCAGCTCAAAAACCGTGGCCTTGCAGGTCTCGATTATCTCAAAGGGGTCCCAGCCGACAAAGACTTTCCTCAGCACCACGGCGGCCTGCTTTTCGCCCTTGCCGCAGATTTCCGAGGCAAAGGTGCCGGGCAGAGTAAACCCCCGCTCCCGGGCAAGGGTGTGCCAGACCTCCTGGTAAATCTTCTCCGTGTCGAAGAGAAGCCCGTCCATATCAAAAATTCCGCCTCGCATAACGCTGCCTCCGTTCCTTTCTGGGGCCATTATACGCCGATTTTCCAAAATCGCAACAGTTTTTCCTCCGGCCCGGGGTCTTTGAAAATATTATTGGGGATGGTTGCCAAATGGGATTGACTGTGATAAAATATCAAAAAAACAGAAAAGGGGCGGAGAAAAATGGAGCCGGATTCTCTGCGCATGCTGACAAGGCTGAGCTCTGACCATGCAGTATTCCTCGTGCAGGACGAAATAACCGGAAGGCTGTACGTTAAAAAGGTCCTGTCCGTCTATAACCCGTCCATATACCGCCGGCTTATGGAGAACCCTGTCAAAAACGTCCCCGCCGTTCATGGGGTATACCGTGAGGGCGAGAATCTGACGGTCATAGAGGAGTTTATACAGGGCACCACTGTGCGGGAGCTTCTGGACCGCAGCGGGCCATTTTCTCAGGAGCAGGCCCTTGACGTGGCCATTGCGCTCTGCGATATAGTCAGCGAGCTTCACAGCCTTGAGCCGCCGCTGATTCATCGGGATATAAAGCCGTCCAACGTTATGATAAGCGCAGACGGTGTGGTGAAGCTTCTTGATCTGAATGCCGCCCGGGAGGGGGTGCAGGCAGGGGAGGATACCTCCCTCATCGGCACCGTGGGCTACGCCGCCCCGGAGCAGTACGGCTTTGGCTCC
>JAFPTE010000164.1 GCA_017400415.1 Oscillospiraceae bacterium | reverse complement strand
GAGCCCATAAGGGCGTAGGCTCTGGCGTATCGGGCCTTATAGGCGGCGGTGGCCTCCATAATCTCGCCGTGGACCCCTGCCAGGCCCTTCCGGTCATAAAAGCGGCTCAGATCCAGATAGGTGTCCATGGACCCGGCGTAGACCGGCTCCATGACGTGGGGGGCAGTGCCGTCCACGTAGCACTGCCGGAGAGCCGGTATTTTTATACCGTCCAGGGAGTCCGGGTCCCCGGAGCACCGGATATACTCCACCTCGCAGCCGCGCTTTTCCGCCTCCTGGGCGATTATGGACATGAAGGTTGACTTGCCGGAGCCCGGGCCGCCCTTGATGATTCCAAGAGCCTCGGTCTTCGGGTCCCGGAAGCAGTCGTACAGGGAGGCAAAGCCGCCGGCGGAGTTGGAGCCCAGAAAGAATTCTGCTTTTTTCATGGTAACACCCCTTTATAAAACTCAGTTATATATATGTTTTTCCCGGGGGAGTTGACAATTATCGAAGGGGCGGAGTATAATTGAGCAAATGCTAAAACCGGAGGTAAAAAATGATTTTCAAGGATATGAAATATGAGCGGCCTGACCTTGACGGGCTGAAGGCCAAGCTCTCCGCCTATGTGGAGGGGCTCAAAAACGCCAAAAGCTATGAGGAGGCCAGAAGCCTCTTCCTGGCCCTGGAGCAGGACTCCAAGCACGTGGAGACCATGAGCACCCTTGCCAGCATCCGCCACGATATCGACACCCGTGACAGCTTCTATGAGGGCGAGCAGAGCTTCTGGGACAGCGCCTATCCGGAGCTCCAGGAGTATATGCAGGCCTGGACCCTGGCCCTTATGGAAAGCCCCTTCAGGCCGGATTTTGAGCGGGAGTTCGGGTCACTGATGTTCCTGAACGCCTCCATCGAGCTCAAGAGCTTCTCTCCGGCCATCATCCCGGAGATGCAGCAGGAAAACGAGCTCACCACCCGTTACGGCAAGCTCATCGCCTCTGCCCGGATTCCCTTTGAGGGCAAGACCTACACTCTGAGCCAGCTGTCGCCCTTCAAAAACTCCCCGGATGACACTGTCCGTCTGGCGGCCTGGAAGGCCGAGGGCGCCTGGTACAAGGAGCATCAGCCAGAGTTTGACGAGATTTACGATAAGCTTGTCCATCTTCGGGACGCCATGGGCCGGAAGATGGGCTATGAGGGCTACACCCAGCTGGGCTATTACAGAATGGGCCGCAACTGCTACGACAAGAACGATGTGGAGAAGTTCCGCCGTGCAGTTGTGAAGTACCTGGTGCCCGTGGCGGACGCCACCTACAGAGAGCAGGCCCGGCGCCTGGGCAAGCAGTATCCCATGAGCTTTGCGGATAACGCCCTGTGCTTCCGCTCCGGCAACCCCAGGCCCCAGGGCGATGCGGACGCCATTCTCAGAGCAGGGAAGAAGTTCTACGATGAGCTCAGCCCGGAGACCTCCGTCTTCTTCAACACCATGCTGGAGGGGCAGCTCCTGGACGTACTCTCCACGGAGGGCAAGTCCGGCGGCGGCTACTGCACCATGATACCGGATTATGAGGTGCCCTTTATCTTTGCAAACTTCAACGGCACCCAGCACGATGTGGAGGTGGTGACCCACGAGGCGGGTCACGCCTTCGCCGCCTGGACCAACCGCAAGCGCATCCCCGCCAGCTACATCTGGCCCAGCATGGAGGGCTGTGAGGTCCACTCCATGTCCATGGAGTTCATGGCCTGGCCCTGGGCGGAGGACTTCTTCGGTCCCGACGCCCGTAAGTTCCGCTACAGCCACCTGGCGGACGCCCTGCGGTTTATTCCCTACGGCACCATGGTGGACCACTTCCAGCACATCGTCTATGAGAAGCCCAACATGACCCCCCGGGAGCGCCACGACACCTGGAAGGAGCTGCTGGGCGTGTATATGCCCTGGGTCAAGCTGGACGGGGAGATTCCCGTTTACGCCGACGGCGAGGGCTGGCAGCGCCAGTCCCACATCTACCAGAGCCCCTTCTACTATATCGACTACTGCCTTGCCCAGACCGTGTCCCTGCAGTTCTGGGCCCTCCTTCAGGAGGACAGAGCCAAGGCCTGGGAGAAGTACATGGCCTACACCGTCCAGGGCGGCAGCCGGGTGTTTACGGAGCTCCTTGCAAATGCGGGCCTTGACAGCCCCTTTGAGGAAAAGTGCCTTCGGGGCGTGTGCGAAAAGGCCGCCCAATGGCTGGAGGACTACGACCTTACCGGAATCGAATAAGCTTTCGGGCGGCGCTTCGGCGCCGCCCGCTCACTTTCTTCGGTACTTTTCCCTTGTGGCCATGCCGCCCCTGATGTGGCGCTCGGCCTTGTTCTTCTCCAGAACCTCCCTGACCTGAAGGTATAGAATACGGTCCGCCTTCCTGAGACGCCAGGCGATATCCTTGTGAACGGTGCTCTTGGATACCCCGAACTTTTTTGCGGCGGAGCGGACCGTGGAGCCGTTTTCGATGATGTACCGGGCCAGAAGCCTGGCCCGCTGGTCCATATCCTCTCTCATGGGCTCACTCCCGAACTTAGCTTTCGGAACAATCTATGAGCCATGACTGAGGATAATGTTATTTTTATACGGCCAGTGTGCCGTTTTCGCTCTCCAGAAGCAGAAGAATCTTCTCCTGGGCCCCGGTGCCGGCGTTTACATAGACGATGCAGTGGGTGCCGTCCCGGTCCTCGCACTTGAATTCCCGGCAGAACACCTCGCCCTTTCCGGCTGTGGGAATGACCGCAAGAGCCCGGGAGATTATACGCAGGCCCGGCGCTACCTGCTTTTCAGCCTCTTCGTCTGTGACGGCAGGAGGGGGGAAGGAGCGTTCCCTGTGGCACATGATATACCCCTGGGCCTCAAAGCCCAGAGCTTCGCCGGTGTCCAGTGCCACGCTGACCTTCACAAGGTCCGGATAGCAGATTACGTCCCCATCCTTGTAGGCAAAGTTAACCGTGGCCACATTGTCCCGGACCTCGTAATAGGTCTCCGCCATGGAGTCCATGCCCCGGCTCCGGAGAAAATCCGAAGCAAGGCTCACAGCCTCGCTGTGGCTGAGCCTGCTCTCCGTGACTGTGCGGTTTGTGCCGAAATACTGCACAAAGCCGCCTGCCCTGGTTATTTCCAGGGTCATGGACCCCCGCTTTGTGGCGGAGGTGACAACGTAAACGGGGATATTGCCCTCACGCAGGGAACGGAGCTCAAAGGCAGATCTGGAAATCCCGGTAAATTCAGAGGCCTTTTCCAGGGCATCGTCGGCACTTATCTCTTCCATTCCCTCCAGGAGCCTGGGCACCTGCCTTTCAAGGTGCTCCGAAAAGGGCCCGTCGTAGATTAGGGTGGGCAGCTCCGGGAACTCAGCCTCCATGGCCTTGAAGTCCCGGGCCATGGTCCCGGCAGGCTGGGAGCGGCTCAGCTCCTCTCCGAGCCTCTCCAGCTGGGAGATGTCCAGCTCCCCGGAGATTATTTGGGCGTCTATCCAGGAAAGCTTTCCCGCCAGGTCCTTTGCGGTCCGGGAAAGGGAGCGTATATTCTCCCGGTGCTCATCGGTGTACTCCATGCCGGATGCTGCCCAGCGGGAGAGGAAGGCCGCATAATCCCCGGCCTTCGTAATGAAGGAGGCGGTGCTCTTCATGGTTATATCAGACTGGGGCAGCTGTCCCAGCGTCTGCCGGGCGGTGCAGGCCTCGGCGTAGGCCTCCGTGCAGGCGGAGGAGAGAAGACCCGGGCTGGTGGCCAGGGCGGCCTTTCCCAGTGAGCTTGAAAGATCGTCCATGCAGTCCGCCAGCTCACCCAGAGCGTTTTCGTACACCCGGCGGGAGAGATAGGCGCTGCTTTTTTCGCTGAGATCGGTTTTGATAAGGAAAACGCCCATAACGAGAATGGCCGCCAGGGCGTAGGTAATAAGCCGCACAAATAATCGGCGGGAAATGAGCATAAAAATCACCTCTCGGGGTTAGTATGGTCCCCGGGAGGTGAGTTATTCAGTGCTTTTTTATTTTGTCAGCTTGCCGATGGCAACGTCGAAGCGGCGGAGAGTCTCCTCCTTGCCCAGTATGCGGCAGATTTCAACTGCGCCGCCTGGAGTAACCGCCTTGCCTGCAGCGGCAATGCGGACTGGCCACATGAGGGTGGCGTTCTTCACCTCCAGCCTTTCAGCCAGGGAAATGAGGGCGTCATGGACGGTCTCGTCAGTCCAGGTGTCCAGAGCCTCAAAGGTCTTTCTGCACTCTGTGAGCATCACCAGGGAGGACTCGGGGGTGGACTTGGATTTCTTGTGGGTGAAGAGCTCCGTATCATACTCCGGCAGGGCCTGGAAGAAGTCGACCTTCTCGGGAATGTCCGTGAGCTTCTCCGTGCGGTCGTGGAGCAGGGCGGCGATGGCGGCGGAGTCTATGGAAGGATCAGTCACCACGGAGCGGATATAGGGCTCGGCAATTTTCGCAAAGTCCTCCTGGCTGAGAGCCCGGATATAGATACTGTTGAAGTGGGTCAGCTTTTCGATATCGAAGATAGCGGGGCTCTTGGAGATGCCGGAGATATCAAAGACCCGGCTCAGCTCCTCCAGAGAGAAAACCTCCTCCTCGCCCTTGGGGGCCCAGCCCAGCAGGGCCACATAGTTGATGACAGCCGGGGTAAGATAGCCCTGGGCAATAAGGTCCTCATAGGAGGGGTCCCCGTGGCGCTTGGACATCTTGTTGTGGGCGTCACGCATGACGGGGGAGCAGTGGATGTAGGTGGGGATCTCCCAGCCGAAGGCCTCATACAGCAGGTTGTACTTCGGGGCGGAGGACAGGTACTCGCTGCCCCGGACCACATGGGTGATGCCCATCAGATGATCGTCGATGACGTTGGCGAAGTTGTAGGTGGGCAGGCCGTCCCGCTTCAGAAGGACCTGGTCGTCCAGGGT
>JAFPTE010000163.1 GCA_017400415.1 Oscillospiraceae bacterium | reverse complement strand
GAGGCAGGGGGTGCCCTTGCCGGCCTGGTACTCGCTGCGGACGGTGTGGCCGGGGGCCTTGGGGGCAATCATGATGACGTTCACGTTCTTGGGGGGCTTAATGCAGCCGAAGTGGATGTTGAAGCCGTGGGCGAAGGCCAGGGTCTTGCCTTCGGTAAGGTTGGGCTCAATGCTCTCCTTGTAGAGCTTGGCCTGCTTCTCGTCGTTGATGAGGATCATGATGATGTCGCCGGCCTTGGCGGCCTCGGCGGCGGTCATGACCTTCAGGCCGGCGGCCTCAGCCTTGGCCCAGCTCTTGGAGCCCTCATAGAGGCCAACGACCACGTTGACGCCGGATTCCTTCAGGTTCAGTGCGTGGGCGTGGCCCTGGGAGCCGTAGCCGATGATAGCGACGGTCTTGCCGTCCAGTCTCTTGATGTCGCAGTCCTGCTCGTAGAAAATCTTAGCCATTTTGAATATCTCCTTTTAGAATAATATTTGAATTTTGGTTATGCTTCAGTTAACGTCCGGGCTGTCCAGCACGCTTTTGCCGCCCTTCTGGAGGGCCACAATGCCGGTGCGGCACAGCTCGATGATGCCCAGAGGCCGGACCATCTCCACAAAGGCGTCCACCTTGGAGGGGGAGCCGGTGACCTCAATGCAAAGGGCCTCAACGGAATAGTCCAGAATCTTTGCCTTGAAAATATCGATGGCGGAGAGAAGACGCTGGTGGTTGTCCGGGTCGTTCTTTATTTTGACCAGGATAAGCTCACGCTGAACGGCGTCGGTTTTCTCAAGAATCTCAACCTTCTTCACGTTGAAGAGCTTCCGGAGCTGGTTGAGCATCTGGGCCTTGGCGTAGCCGTCGCCCGACATGGTGATGGTAATGCGGGAATACTCGGGGGATTCGGTGACTCCCACGGTAAGGGAGTCGATGTTGAAGCCCCGGCGGGTGAACATGCTGGTAACACGGCTCAGAACGCCGTATTTGTTTTCCACGTAAACCGCAATGACAAAGCTGTTATCCTTGTTTTCCATGGGTCAGACTCCTTTCTCCGTGATGATGTCGTCAATGGCGCCGCCGGGGGGCAGCATGGGCAGCACGAACTCGTCCTTGTCAATGCGGCAGTCGATGAGGGTCACATCGTCGGACTCGTAGGCGGCCTTGAAGGCGGCGTCAAATTCCTCAATGGTATTCGTAACGACGCCCTTGGCGCCGAAGGCCTCCGCCAGCTTCACGAAATCGGTCTTCCGCTCAAGATTCGTGGCGGAGTAATGCTTCTTGAAGAAGAGGGTCTGCCACTGGCGGACCATGCCCAGAACGCCGTTGTTCATAAGGACGATGGTCAGGGGCACGCCGTAGGAGACGGCGGTGCACAGCTCGTTCAGATTCATGCCGAAGGAGCCATCGCCGGTTATCAGCACAACTCTGTCGCCGCTGCCCACACTGGCGCCGATGGCGGCGCCCATGCCGAAGCCCATGGTGCCCAGACCGCCGGAGGATACCATCTTGCGGCTCTTGCGGAACTTGATGTACTGGGCAGCCCACATCTGGTGCTGGCCCACGTCCGTGGCGATGACCGTATCGGCGTCAATGGTGCGGTTTATGGTGTCCATGACGAAGTAGGGCGTCAGGGAGCGGGCGGAGGGAATGCGGGAGTTTTCCGTGTCTCTCAGCTCCTGAATCCTGGCCATCCACTTGGGATTGTCGTGCTTTTCCACCAGGCTCAGAAGCTTCCGGAGGGTCACCCTTATGTCGCCGCAGATGCCCACGTCGGCGGTGATGTTCTTGTTGATCTCCGCAAAGTCCAGGTCAATGTGGATAATGGAGGAATTCTTTGCGAACT
>JAFPTE010000162.1 GCA_017400415.1 Oscillospiraceae bacterium | reverse complement strand
CTCCTTCCAGATCACCTGCAGCAGGTCGGGGAATTCCAGCTCGTCCAGAGCCAGGGCGCGGATCACCGTTACGCTGGCCTGGGAGCCGGAGTTGCCGCCGGTGTCCATGAGCATGGGGATGAAAATGGTGAGCACCACCTGGACGGCCAGGGCATCCTCGAATTTGTTAAGGATCATCCCCGTGAAGGTGGCCGAGACCATCAGCAGCATCAGCCAGGGGATCCGGTGCTTGAACAGGTCCCAGGCGTTGGAACGCAGATAGCTCTTCTCCGAGGGGGTGATAGCGGCCATCTTTTCGATGTCCTCCGTGGCCTCTTCTTCCATAACGTCGATAGCGTCGTCAACGGTGATGATACCGACAAGCCTGTCCTCCCCGTCCACAACGGGTATGGCGTTCAGGTCGTACTTGGAGAGGGCCCGGGCGGCCTCCTCCTGGTCGTCCAGGGTGGAGACGTGGACCGTGTCCTCAATCATGATATCGGAGATAAGGGTCTCATCCTCCGCCAGAAGGATGGTTTTCAGTGTCAGAGCTCCGATAAGCTTCCGGTTCCTGTCGGTGACGTAGCAGGTGTAGATGGTCTCCTTGTCGATGCCCGTGCGGCGGATGCGCTTGATGGCGTCCTCGCAGGTCATGTCCGGCCGGAGCTCCACATACTCCGTTGTCATGATGGAGCCGGCGGAGTCCTCCGGATACTTGAGGATTTCGTTGATCATCTTCCTCATTTCCGGGTCCGCCTGCCGGAGAATCCTGCTCACCACGTTGGCGGGCATCTCCTCCACGATGTCGACTGCATCGTCCACATACAGCTCGTCCACCACTTCCTTCAGCTCCGCATCGGAAAAGCTGCGGATAAGGATCTCCTGCTCGTCGGATTCCATCTCAACGAAGGTCTCCGCCGCCAGCTCCTTGGGCAGGAGCCGGAAAAGCACGGGAAGCTTGGTCTGCTCCACGTTCTCCAGGATTATGGCTATATCCGCCGGCCGGAGGGTGTTGAGGATTTCCTTGATGGCCGAGTACTTTTTGCCTTCGATAAGGGCTTCGAAGGTTTTTTCAAAGGTCGCTGTAAATTCTGTCATTTCCTGCCTCCTTAATCTGTTTTTTCAGAAAGTTCGGAAAAGCAGGGCACGGTAGAGGGTCAGGCCGGGGCCCAGACATGGGACGCCGCCTGCCGCCGTTTTCGGTCTGCCGTGCCGCTACTGCCTGCGTCCATGTTTCACCTCTCCTTGTAATGTGACAATGATAGATTTACCCAATAAATATAACCCAAAAGGGCCATATTGTCAAGAACTTAAACTCTCCCCTTTTTGGAAAGAAATCCGAAGGCTCCGCCGCAGAGGCCGCCCACAATGTGGGTCAGCTGGGAGACGTTGTCCTTCACGAAAAGGCCGTCCAGAATCTCGCCGCCGATATAGAAAACCGTGACCAGAATCAGGGTGAGCGGAATCTCCCCGTCCCGGAAGGAGCCCAGGCTGGACAGGATTATGAGCATGAAGACTATGCCGCTGGCCCCCAGAAGGCCCGTGTTCGGCAGGAATATGACCTGCACAAGCCCCGCAGCCAGAGCCGTTATGAAAATGCACTTGAGCAGGGGCTTGGAGCCGTACTTCTCCTCCATGGCGGGGCCGATGACCAGCATAAGGGTTATGTTGCCGATGAAGTGGGCAAAATCGGCGTGCCCCAGCACGTAGGTAAAGAGCCGGAGGTAAAAAAGCGGGTCCAGGAGGGACGAGCGGTAGACCGTGAACAGAAGGGCCGTGGAGGCGCCGCCCGTTATATAGCCCAGGATGAGGGAGGCCAGAGAGATGAAGGTAAAGGTCAGAATGACCGGGGAATTGTAGGTAACATGCAGCTTCTTCACAGGGCACACCTCAGTTCATTATGTGGATAACTCCCATGCTGACGAGCAGCATCACAAGGCCCGCCGCAGCCACGCCGAAGAGGATGGGCGGCACGGAGTCCTTGAGCCGCATGCCCATGAAGGAGGCCACCAGGGCGCCGGTCCAGGCGCCGGTGCCGGGGATGGGGATGGCTACCAGCAGGAACAGACCCAGTATCTGATATTTTTTATAA
The DNA here is from genome assembly GCA_017400415.1 of Oscillospiraceae bacterium. Taxonomy (GTDB): domain Bacteria; phylum Bacillota; class Clostridia; order Oscillospirales; family Oscillospiraceae; genus RUG626. Next base: position 2,380 of record JAFPTE010000162.1, on the reverse strand, counting down.
ACCTGGGTCTTTTTCTGTGCGTGCTCCTCCACCCAGGTGGCCAGCTTGTCCGCCTTGCCTCCGAAGCCGTGGAGCCACTGGAGCACATAGCGCAGAAGCAGGATTATGAAGGGCACAGGCACCATATTGAAGGCCACGCAGAGTCCGTAGCACACCCAGGGATCCATTCCCATGGCGATGCCCGCCGGCAGAGCCGCACGCAGCTCCAGGACCGGCGTCATGGACAACAGGGCCACGATAAGTATTTCTTTTAACATCTTACCCTATCCTCATCGGTTATTATTTCCATTTTATATTATTTTACCACATATTTTTCTCCCTGTCACCACAAAAGAGCCATAAAACAGAAAAAAGCCCCACAAAAAAGTGAGGCTTTTTTCTATGCATCCGGGTGCAGGTACTCTGCGTACTCGGAGGAGGCCGTGACCGGCGCCAGCTCCATGTAGAGAAGGTCCAGATCCATCTCGTTCACGCTGCCGCCGTTCATGACCATGACCTTTTCCTCCCGGGGATAGAAGCTGACCTCCGTCCGGTTCCGCAGGTCCTCCGGGGCACGGTGGAACAGGACCGCCCCGTCGTGGACGGCAGCCACCACCCGCAGGTAGTTTTCCTCGCTGCCCGGGTCCTGGCCCCGGATTATATCGGCCACGGTCCGGTGCTGGGAAAGGCGCCGGCTCAGCTCCTCCATATCCGGCGCAGGGCCGTCATCGGCCACGGTGAAGACGCAGCCGCTGCCCTGCCGGCGGAGGGACAGGCGGATATTGCCGCTTTCCATGTGCATAAGCCGCTGGGTCACGGCGGAGAGCATGGCCCGGCGCACCAGCCGCCGGTGGCCCACGAACCAGAGGTACTTATCCTCCCGCTCAAAGGTGATGCTTATGGGCCTGCCGTAGAGGCAGGACTTGAACTGGGACGCAGTCTCCATGAGCAGAAGGCACATATCAAACCGCAGGGGGATATCCAGGGAGGGCACCGTCCCCTCCTCCAGAATGAACCGGGTGTGGTCCACCGCCCGTAGGGTCTCGTAAAGATGCCTGTTCACCGCTCCAAGTGCCTCCACGGCCACCTTATCCTCCCTTTTGGAATGGGCCAGAAGCCTTGCCCTGGCCACCTTAAGCTGGGCCATGGCGGAGCCCAGGGCCGTGCGGACGGCGGACTCGTTGCGTAGGAGCAGGGCGTTGGTGCCGTCATCGGGCACGTGCACGCCCACAGGAGTCAGACGGAAAACCCGGTATCCCCCCGTCTCGGAGATGCGGAAGCACATGGGCCCTCCCAGGGCCACTCCCCCGCCCACGGCGTCCGAGGAGATGGGAGAGAAAAAGAGGCCGTCCAGCCTTGAGGCCATATCTGCCGGCTCCCGGGATAGTCCCAGAACGTCCTGAGCGGCCTTGTTAGTGTATACGGTGACCCCATCCCGCCCCGTGACGAAAACCGGGTCCTCATAGGTATCAAACATGCGAAAAGAGGGCTTTGTCATCTAATTACACCCCTTGCTCTATCATTTCTTCTTATCATATGCCTGAGCTCTGAACCTAAGCCTGTATTTTTTATCCAATAATAACAAATTGAGCGGAGGTTTTCAACATTTTTTGTGTCAGTCCTCAAAAAAACGCATTGGAGCGCAAAAAACACTTTATTTTTTGGGAAAATAAGTATATAATCACACTTGAAAGAGAGCGTCAAACGGCGCCTCGCTGAATTCATTAATCATTTTATTGGAGGGTAATACAAATGGCAAAGATCAAAGTTGGCATTAACGGCTTCGGCAGAATCGGCAGACTTGTTTTCCGTGCAAGCCTCAATCATGAGAACGTCGATGTCGTGGGCATCAACGACCTCATCACCCCTGACTACATGGCTTACATGCTGAAGTATGACACCATGCAGGGCAAGTTCAACGGCACCGTTGATTACACCGATCATTCCATCATCGTTAACGGCCGTGAGATCCGCACCTTCTGCGAGAAGGATAAGGCCAACCTGCCCTGGGGCGAGCTGGGCGCAGAGTATATTGTCGAGTCCACCGGCCTGTTCCTGACCAAGGAGAAGGCTCAGGGTCACCTGGACGCCGGCGCCAAGAAGGTCATCATGTCCGCTCCTGCAAAGGATGACACCCCCATGTTCGTTATGGGCGTCAACCAGGATAAGTACACCAAGGATATGGACTTCGTCTCCAATGCTTCCTGCACCACCAACTGCCTGGCCCCCATTGCCAAGGTCCTGAACGACAACTTCGGCATCAAGGAAGGCCTCATGACCACCGTCCACTCCGTCACCCCGACCCAGCGCATCCTGGACGGCGTGTCCGTCAAGGATTGGCGCGGCGGCCGCGGCATCCTCGAGAACATCATCCCGTCCTCCACGGGTGCTGCCAAGGCTG
>JAFPTE010000161.1 GCA_017400415.1 Oscillospiraceae bacterium | reverse complement strand
GCAGTGGAGCACATAGCGCAGCTGGCTGAGCCCCTTCAGAGCGTCCCCGGGACCCATGACGGTCCCCAGCGCCACTATAAAGGCGTCGTAAAAGAGGCCGAAGACCACCAGAGCCATGAGAAGCGGAAGAGGCTTCCTCCCCTGCCGGAAAAACTCCCGGAGCAGCAGGACGCAGACCGCCAGGTCCGCTGCGGAGATTACCCAGAGAAGTGCGGGCATCACTTGGATAATAAGGTCACGCAATAGACAGTCCCCCTTTTTATGAACTTGTTCATAAAAGCAGTATAAACCCTTGTTAATTTATTGTCAAGATGCGGCGGTGCAAAAAATGCGGGAAACTGCTCCCCTGGGAGAAGCCTGCCCCACTTGAATTATTGTGTGCAGTATGGTATCATTTAAAAAATGTCAGAGAGGAGGAAAAAGAATGAAGGCCCATTTAAAAAGCGGCGCCCCTGCGGCCCTTCTCTTTGCCTCCTTCATGTTTCTGCAGCTTATAATCCTCCGCATGGGAAACCAGGCGGGGCAGGGCTTCCTTCCTGCCGGTCAGCAGGAGCTGGTGTACGTCTTCCTGCAGGTCTTTGTTATCTGCGGCATTCTGCTGCACGCCCTGCTCCGTTCCGCCCTGAAAAGCTCCCCCGCTCTCAGGGCCACAGTGGCCTCTGTCCTGGCTCTCTGCGCCGTTTGCTCGGCCTACATGCTCTTTGCCCCGGTGGATTCCGCCCTTTATCTGGCCGTGACCTTCATTGCGGTTTTCTGCCTGGGCTTTACTGCCGGTGCGGTCTATCTCAGAATGTCGGAATACTGCGGGGCGTCTCTCCCGGTGGGCGCCTCCATGGGCGTGGGGTACTCGGCGGCACTGCTGCTCCAGTTTCTCTTTCAGCTGCAGTGGCTCATAAGGCCCGCCGTGGCCGTGCTGGCTCTGGGGGCCTTTGCCCTTCTGGGCTCCCTTATCCTCCGGAGAGGGCCGGAAGCCGGGGAGCCGGCGGAGGTCTCTTCCCCGGGGAAGCTCATTTCCGCCTGCGTCATTGCCTCTGCCCTTCTCCTGTTCACGGCGTTTTACAGCGGATACATCCACCACCTGCAGGTCGCCTCCGGCTACGGGACCTACAACGTATACACCTGGCCCCGGCTTCTGATGATTCCCGGCATGCTGGTTTTCGGCCTTCTGGGAGACTATAAGAAGGGCAGATACCTGCCCCTGGTGACCCTTTGCTTTTCAGTCCTGGCCTTTCTCAACTCTGCCCTGGCCGGGAAGGCGGACGCCTACAGGCTCAACATGTGCCTGTACTATATCTCCCTCTCCGCCGCAGTGGCCTACTATAATCTCACCTTCTGGCATCTGGCCCCCGGCACGAAAAATCCCGCCCTCTGGTCCGCCGCAGGGCGCATGCTGGACAGCCTAATTGTGATTCCCCTCTGCCTCGTCTCCCTGACGGAGGCCTCGGCGGGGGTGGTGCTCTCCCTGAACATTGCGGCCCTGGTGACCATTATCGTTCTGATGGCCGTAAACGGCGACTTCGACCTCTCCGGCGGCCGGACAAAGGCCCCGGACCTGACTATGTCGGAGGACGAAGCCCTCGCCTGCCTTGCCCGGCGCTACTCCCTGACCCCGGCGGAAATGCGGGTGTTCCGCCTCCTCGTTCTCACGGAGGACAAGCAGGCCGCCATAGCGGATGAGCTGGACCTGAAGCTCCGGACCGTCCAGGCAAACGTCACCTCCATCTACCGCAAGACCGGGACTGCGACCCGCTCGGGCCTCGTGCAGCTCTATCACGACGTTCAGAAGCAATAAGCCCCGGTTTCAGGCTCCCCTTCCGCCGGAAGGGGAGCTTTTTTTGCGCCGAAGGGCCCATATGCGTAAACCCGCAATTGACTGATTGCGGCCTTGACCGTATATTGATATAAGGAAAACTGCATTTAACCTGAAGACCTGCCACGAGCATCACCGCATTCTTTAAAACGTCTTTTCCTGCCGGTACGATGGCGCACAGGCGGAAAATGTCAAATAACGCAAATCGGAGAGTGACGCAATGGACAACGAAAAAGAAAAAAACGGCAGGGGCGGGATAAAAATCGCCCTCATCATAGCTGCAATTATTGTGCTTATAATCATACTTGCCCTGCTTCTTTCAAAATGCGGCGGCGCACCGGAGGAGCCGGGTTCCCCCTCACCCTCTGAAAACGGCGGGGAGCCCCGGACGGACACCGGGGACCAGACCCCGGAGGGCGTCCACGTCCACGCCTTCGGCGCCTGGACCGTGCTCACCCAGCCCACCTGCACATTGCCGGGAGAGCATCAGCGCACCTGCACCTCCTGCGGCTATGCGGAGAAGGAGGACATGTCCCCCCTGGGCCACGACGGGCACAATAACGTCTGCGTCACCTGCGGCAAGAAGGCCGTAGAGCCGGAAAAGCTGAGCTACTCCTCCTACCCCTACGGGGACGGGCTGTGGATCACCCGGGCCGACGGCTTCACTGATACCGACGTGCTCATACCCGACGTGATAGGCGGGGAGCCCGTGGTCTGCATCGCCGCAAGCGCTTTTGAGGGCAATGAGACGATCGTTTCGCTCTCTCTGCCTGACAGCGTGACGCAGCTGGGAAGCTTTATCTTTTATCATTGTCCCAGTCTGCGGATGATCCGTTTCGGAAAAAATATCGGAAATCAGCATACGGTGAT
>JAFPTE010000007.1 GCA_017400415.1 Oscillospiraceae bacterium | reverse complement strand
CACCCTGAAATACGTGAGCCGAGGGGGCCTCAAGCTGGAAAAGGCCCTGGACTTCTTCGGCGGCAGTCCGGAGGGGAAGACCTGCATCGACTGCGGGGCCTCCACCGGGGGCTTCACGGACGTGATGCTCCGGCGTGGGGCAGGCCACGTCTACGCCGTGGACGTGGGCTACGGCCAGCTGGCCTGGTCCCTGCGGAACGACCCCAGGGTCACGGTCATGGAGCGGACCAACGTCCGCTATCTGGAAAAGGATATGTTTCCGGTGCAGCCGGATTTTGCCACAATAGACGTGTCCTTCATCTCCCTGAGCCTGATTTTCCCGGCGCTGAAGCGTATTCTGGTGCCGGGCAGCGAGATTTTCTCCCTGATAAAGCCCCAGTTTGAGGCCGGGAGGGAGAAGGTAGGGAAGAAGGGCGTGGTCCGTGAGGCTGCCACCCATGAGGAGGTCATTGAGAAGGCCTTCTCCTATGCCCGGGAGAACGGCTTTTCCGTCCTGGGCCTTACCTGGTCCCCAATCAGGGGGCCTGAGGGCAATATAGAATTTCTGGGCCATTTTGTCGTCCGGGAGGGGGAGGACAGACCTGTCTCCGTCCGTGACGTGGTAAACGAGGCCCACGAAAGGCTGGAACAGCAATGAATGTAGTTCTCTGTCCCAACGAAAAGCGGGACCGGGGCCTTGCGGTGACCGAGGAGGTGCGGAAGATCCTCATTTCCGCCGGAGCCCGGGTCAGCATCTGCCCCTTCGACACCCTTTCTGCTCATGACCTGCGGGATGCGGACAGCATGGTGACCTTCGGCGGCGACGGAACGATTCTTCACGCCGCCCGCATCGCCTCCGTCGCCGGGGTGCCCCTGCTGGGGGTTAATTTAGGCAACAAGGGCTTTATTGCGGAGCTGGAGCCGGAGAATATCCAGCTCCTGGGGCGGCTTCCCGCCGGTGACTACACCGTGGAGAGCCGCATGATGATGGATATAACCGTCACCCGCCGGGGAGAGCAGGTCTACTCCGACTTTGCCCTGAACGACGTTTTCATGGGCGGCATGGCCAAGGTGGTGGATATCTCCGTTTACGGCGACGGCAGGCCCATCAGCGCCTTCGCCGGCGACGGCATAGTGGTGGCCACGCCTACGGGCTCCACCGCCTACTCCCTCTCTGCCGGAGGGCCCATCGTGGAGCCGGACGGCCAGTGCCTGGTGGTGACGCCCATCTGCCCCCATGTGCTCTGGGCCAAGGCCTACGTGCTCACGGCCACAAGGGTGGTGACAGTCCGCCTGGGCAGCCTGGGCGACAAGATCGCCTACCTGTCCGCCGACGGCTCCGAGCCCTTCCCGCTTTCGGACGGGGATGAGATGACAGTACGCAGATCCGGCCGGGTGACCAGACTCATCCGGCTTACAGATAAGAGCTTTTACGAAAGAGTAAGTGAAAAGTTAGGGGTAAGAGTATGAAAGAGAACAGACAGAGGGCCATCCTTCAGATTATCGCAGAAAGGCCCATCGAGACCCAGTTTGAGCTTATCGAGGCTCTGGAGGCCAGGGGCGTCAAGTCCACCCAGGCCACCATATCCAGAGACATCAAGGAGCTGCGTCTTGTGAAGGAGCTTACGGGCTTCGGCACCTACCGCTATGCGCCCCCTTCCACCACGGATGCAGCCCATGCGGATAAGCTCAAAACCATCTTCAAGGAGTGCGTCACCTCCTACGTGGCGGCCCAGAACCTGGTTGTGGTGAAAACTCTGCCGGGCCTGGCCTCGGCGGCCATGAGCGCCATTGACAAGATGCGCATTGACAAGCTGGCCGGCACCATCGCCGGGGACGATACGGCCTTCATCGCCATGATGGATAACGAGTCCGCCCAGAGCCTTTGCCAGCTGATTTCCGAAAATTTCTGACAAGAGGTGTGAGCGGTGCTTTTAGCCCTGAATATTGAAAACATCGCCGTTATCGAGAAGGCGGAGATAGAGTTCGGCCCGGGCCTCAATGTGCTCACAGGCGAGACCGGCGCCGGCAAATCCATCGTCATCGACTCTCTGGAGGCGGCTCTGGGCTGGCGCACCTCCGGTCAGCTGGTCCGCACCGGCTCCGCCGCCGCCCGGGTCTCCGCAGTCTTTTCCTGGGAGGGCACCGAGGATTGGTGCCGGGAAAACGAGATAGAACCTGAGGAGGGCAGGCTCATCCTGTCCCGTCGGGTCACAGGGGACGGGAAAAGCACCTGCCGGGTCAACGGGGTGCCCGTGACCGCCGCCGCCCTCCGTCAGCTGGGCCTGCGTCTTATCGACATCCACGGCCAGGGGGACGGACAGCGCCTTACAGACGAGAATTATCACCGGGAATACCTGGACTCCTTCGGGGATACAAAGTCCGCCCTGGAGGCCTATAAGGCCGCCTACGGGGCATACAGGTCTGCAATGGACGAGCTGGGACGCCTGGAGATGGATGAGGCCGAGAAGGCCCGCCGGGTGGATATGCTCACCTACCAGATAAATGAGCTGGAGCGTGCGGAGCTTAAGGCGGGGGAGTACGATGAGAAGAATGCCCGCCGCACCCTTCTGAAAAACTCCGGCAAGCTCACCTCCGCTGTGGCCGATGCCGCCGCCGCCATGCTGGGCGGGGAGCGGTCCGACGGGGCCCTGAGCCTTATCGAGGCGGCCCTGGACGATATGAGCCACGCCGCCAGACTCTCCGAAACCTTTGCGCCCATCACGGAAAAGCTGAAGGAGCTGAAGTTCTCCTGCGAGGACGTGGCCTATGAGCTCCGGGACATGAAGGATGAGCTGGATTTCTCTCCGGAGGAGCTGGACCAGCTGGATGAGCGGCTGGACACCCTGAAGCGGGTCCTGCGGAAGTACGGCGGCACCGAGGAGGCGGCCCTGGAATTCTTGGAGGACTGCCGGGCCCAGCTCAAGGGCATCGAGAGCGCCGATGAGCGCCGGGAGGAGCTGGGAAGGCAGGCGGAAAAGCTCCGCCGTGAGGCCCAGAGCCTTGCGGATATCCTTTCGGAAAAGCGGAAAAAGGCCGGCATCGATCTGGCAGGCCGCATCGAAAAGGAGCTTGCGGACCTGAGCATGCGCTCCGCCCGCTTCTCCGTGAGCCTTGAGAGGACCGACCTGGGCCCCTGGGGCCAGGACGAGGTGCGCTTCCTTATGAGCGCCAACGCAGGAGAGAATCTGAGCCGCATTTCCAGGGCGGCCTCCGGCGGTGAGCTGAGCCGTGTCATGCTGGCAATGAAATCCGTCCTCTCCAAGGACGATTCCGTCGGCGCTATGGTCTTTGACGAGATCGACACCGGCGTATCCGGCATTGCCGCCCAGCGGGTGGCGGAAAAGCTCTCCGGCATAGCCGCAGGCAAGCAGGTCATCTGCGTGACCCATCTGCCCCAGATAGCCGCCATGGCGGACAGCCACTTCTCCATCGCCAAGGAGGAGCGGGAGGGCAGGACCTACACCGCCGTGACCCTTTTGCCCAGAGAGGGCAGGAGGCGGGAGCTTGCCCGGCTCATCGGCGGCGACAACGTGACGGAAACAACCCTTCTGGCGGCGGAGGAGCAGCTCCAGGCCGCCGAAAGGTTCAAAAGATGATTTTATCCCGCAGCTTTCGCTGCGGGATATCTATATATTATCCTCCGCCTCAAGCCTTTTCCGGAGCTTTTCAAGAGCACGCTTCTCAATGCGTGAAACGTAGCTCCGGGATATTCCCAGTCTTTCCGAAACCTCCCGCTGGGTAAGGGGCGCACCGCCTCCCAGGCCGTACCGTAGGGAGATTATCTCCCGCTCCCGCCGGTCCAGAAGCTTCTCCACATAGGTGCGGAGCCGCCGGCCTGTCTCCTGGGCGGCCAGCTCATCCAGAATGTCGTCCTCCACGGAGACCACGTCCATAATGGAAAGCTCGCCGCCCTCTCCGTCGGAGTCCAGAGTATCGGAAAGGGACACGTCCCCGGCGGATTTTTTCTGGGAGCGGAAGTACATCAGTATCTCGTTTTCAATGCAGCGGGAGGCGTAGGTTGCCAGACGCACGCTCTTTTCCGGGTCATAGGAGTTGATGGCCTTGATAAGGCCGATGGTGCCGATGGAGATAAGGTCGTCCTGGTCGCCCCGGGCGTAGTATTTCTTCATGATGTGCGCCACCAGCCGCAGATTGTGGCTTATAAGCTCGTTCCTGGCCTCCAGGTCCCCCTGGGCGCTGCGCCTTATGTACTCCGCCTCCTCCCGGGGCTCCAGGGGCTTGGGGAAGGAATTTGCCATGCCCCGGATACGCAGCAGGAGCAGGGGGCAGGAGAGCAGCAGGGAAAAGACAGTTTCCAGCATTTTTTCGCCTTCTTTTCAGATTTCTGCCCTATCCTATGCTTCCCAGAGGGCTGTTATGATTAATGTGTCGAAAATTGTATACTGAAAAGCTTCGTTTTTCTACGCTGGACTATTTGACACTGGGGCGGAAATAGTGTATAATTGGTTTTACAAAACCGAAAAGAGACGGTGAAACCCATGCCTCTGGCTCTTACTGAGTTTTTTGAGAACAACGCAAGAATAATAGGTATACTGCTTGACTCCTTCCCCAAGCTCCTGCTGCCGGGACTTCTGGTTACCATACCGCTGACGGTGCTGGCGTTTTTCTTTGCCATGATAATCGCCGTGGTGACGGCCATGATACAGTATTCCAACGTGCCTGTGCTGAAGCAGATTGTCCGGTTTTACATCTGGATCATCCGGGGAACGCCCCTTCTGGTGCAGCTCATGGTGGTTTACTTCGGCCTGCCCAGCGTGGGGATACTGGTGGAGGCCTTTCCCGCCGCCGTCATAGTCTTCGCCATTAACGAGGGCGCCTACTGCTCGGAGACCATGCGGGCGGCTCTGGAGGCGGTGCCTGTGGGCCAGATCGAGGCCGGTTACTGCGTGGGCATGAACTATTTCCAGGTCATGACCCGCATCGTGCTGCCCCAGGCCTTCCGTACGGCCTTCCCGCCCCTCAGCAACTCCGTCATCGGCATGGTGAAGGATACGTCCCTGGCCGCCAACATCACCGTTACGGAGATGTTTATGGCAGCCCAGCGCATCGCCGCCCGGACCTATGAGGCCCTGGCTGTGTATATCGAGGTTGCTCTTATCTATCTTGTTTTTTCCACCGTGCTCACCTGGCTCCAGAGAATAGGGGAGCGGAAGCTCAGCGCCTACATGACCCGGAAGGAGACAAAATGATAGAGGTAAAGAATCTGCACAAGACCTTCGGCGGCGTACCGGTCCTGCAGGATGTGTCCCTGAAAATCAACACCGGGGACGTGATTGCGGTCCTGGGTCCCTCCGGCTCCGGGAAAACCACCCTCCTGCGGTGCATGAACTTTCTGGAGCGGGCGGACCGGGGCATTCTGACCTTTGACGGGGAGGACTATGACCTGGCCGCCATAAAGGGCCGCCAGATTGCTAAGATACGGAAAAAGACCGCCTTTGTTTTCCAGAATTACAATTTGTTCAGCAACAAAACCGCCCTGAAAAACGTCACGGAGGGCCTTACGGTGGCCCGTGGGGTGCCCAGGAAGGAGGCGGAGGAGCGGGGAATGTCCCTGCTTAAAAAGGTTGGTCTGGAGGACCGGGCAGCCTATTATCCTCACCAGCTTTCCGGCGGACAGCAGCAGCGGGTGGCTATCGCCAGGGCTCTGGCCACGGACCCGGAGATAATATACTTTGACGAGCCTACGTCGGCTCTGGACCCGGAGCTCATCGGGGAGGTGCTGAACGTGATGCGCTCCCTGGCGGAGGAGGGCATGACCATGCTGGTGGTCACT
>JAFPTE010000160.1 GCA_017400415.1 Oscillospiraceae bacterium | reverse complement strand
GGAGGGTGCGCGGCAGCGATACGGGCCGCGTTTCCGCAGGAAAAGACGTCCGCGGCGGTGCAAACAAAAGGAGGAAAAAACTATGTCAGTCGTATCAATGAAGCAGCTGCTTGAAGCAGGCGTGCACTTCGGTCACCAGACCAGAAGATGGAACCCCAAAATGGCGCCCTATATTTTCACGGAGCGCAACGGCATCCACATCATCGACCTGCAGAAGACCGTGAAGAAGCTGGAGGAGGCCTACAACTTCGTCCGTGACACCGCTGCCAACGGCGGCACCATCCTCTTCGTCGGCACCAAGAAGCAGGCTCAGGACTCCATGAAGGAAGAGGCTGAGCGGGTCGGCATGTACTACGTCAACGCCAGATGGCTGGGCGGCATGCTCACCAACTTCAAGACCATGCGCACCCGTATCGACCGCCTTGCACAGCTCAAGAGAATGCAGGAGGACGGCACCTTCGATCTGCTCCCCAAGAAGGAAGTCATGAAGCACATCGGCGAGATGGCCAAGCTTGAGAAGTATCTGGGCGGCGTCAAGGAAATGAATAAGATCCCCTCCGCTCTGTTTATCGTTGACCCCCGCAAGGAGCGCAACGCCATCGCCGAGGCTCACAAGCTGGGCATTCCCATTGTGGCCATCGTCGACACCAACTGCGACCCTGACGAGATCGACTATGTAATCCCCGGCAATGATGACGCTATCCGTGCCATCCGCCTCATCGCCGCCACCATGGCCAACGCCGTGCAGGAGGGCAAGCAGGGCGAGGATGCTCAGGCTCAGGAGACCGCTGAGACTGAGGAGACCGCCGAGGCCGCTGAGTAATAGTGACCCTTTGGGGCGGACAGCTTCTGCCCGCCCTTTTTTCAAATTCTAATTTTTACGGAGGAATAATTATGGCTTTCACCGCAGCAGATGTTAAAACCCTGAGAGAGATGACCGGCGTCGGCATGATGGAGTGCAAGAAGGCTCTGACCGAGGCCGATGGCAATATGGACAAGGCCGTGGAGTGGCTCCGTGAGAAGGGCCTCGCCACCGCCCAGAAGAAGGCCGGCCGCATCGCCGCCGAGGGCGTTGCCTATGCTGACGTTATTGACGGCGTGGGCGTTGCCGTTGAGGTCAATGCCGAGTCCGACTTCGTCGCCAAGAACGAGCTGTTCAATGAGTATGTGAAGGGCGTTGCCGCCGTTATTGCAAAGTACAACCCCGCTGACGTAGCCGCTCTCTATGAGCTGCCCTACGGCAACGGCAAGACCGTCAAGGAAGAGCAGAACGACAAGGTTCTGGTCATCGGCGAGAACATCAACGTCCGCCGCTTCGCCCGCTTTGAGGGCGGCGTCTCCGTTCCCTACGTCCACATGGGCGGCCGCATCGGCGTCATCGTTAACCTGAAGGTTTCCGAGGGCCTGGAGGATAAGGTCACCGAGGTGGGCAAGGACATGGCCATGCAGATCGCAGCTCTGAACCCCCGCTTCTGGGATAAGGGCCAGGTCACCCAGGATGTCATTGACGAGGAGAAGAAGATCATGATGGCCCAGATGGCCGAGGATCCCAAGATGGCCAACAAGCCCGAGAAGGTCCGCGAGAACATCGTTCTGGGCAAGCTGGGCAAGTTCTATTCCGAGAACTGCCTGCTCCAGCAGGAGTTCGTTAAGGACAACACCATGACTGTTGAGCAGTACATGAAGAGCTCCGCCAAGGCTCTGGGCGGCACCATCGAGTTCGTGAACGCAGTCCGCTTCGAGAAGGGCGAGGGCATCGAGAAGCGTCAGGACAACCTGGCCGAGGAAGTTGCCAAGATGGTGAAGTAATCACCTAAAAAACAAACAAAAATGAGGATTTTTGTCCGGGTTCTGACAAAGGTCCTCTTTTTTGTTTTATTTCGTTGAAGACGCTTGAAATTTACAGGGGACATGTTATAATTAACCAACACCGTGATTATTTAATGAATGGAGCGTATAGCTATGAACGATTATGTTATTGTAACCGATTCCTCCTGTGACCTGCCTGCGGACCTGGCGGATGAGCTGGGTCTGGTGGTGCTGCCCCTGTCCGTTACCGTGGACGGGAAGACCTTCAAAAACTATCTGGACGGCCGTGAAATCGACTTCAAGGAGTTCTATGCAAAGCTCCGGGGCGGCGCCAATGCCGTTACCGCCGCCGTCAATATGGAGACCTTCAGGGAGCTCTTTGAGACAGAGCTGAAAAAGGGGAAGGATATTATCTACCTGGGCTTCTCCTCCGGCCTCTCCGGCACCTATCAGGCCGGCAAGCTGGCCGCCGACGAGCTGCGTGAGGAGTATCCGGAGCGGAAGATCTTCACCCTGGACACCCTTTGCGCCTCCATGGGCCAGGGCCTTTGCGTGTGGCACGTGGCAAAGTTTGCCCAGCAGGGCAAGAGCTTTGAGGAGGTCTGCGTCTTCGCCCAGAAGATCGCCCCCCGCTGCATCCACTGGTTCACGGTGAACGACCTGTTCTTCCTGAAGCGTGGCGGCCGTGTTTCCGCCGCCACCGCCATGCTGGGCACCGTGCTGAACATCAAGCCGGTCCTCCACGTGGACGATGAGGGCCACCTTATCAACATGGCCAAGGCCCGGGGCAGAAAGGCCAGCCTGAACGCCGTTTTTGAAAAGCTCCGTGACACCGGCGACGATATCCACAACCAGACCATCTTCATCAGCCACGGCGACTGCATCGAGGATGCAAAGTATGTGGAGGGCCTTTTCCGCAATTACGGCGTCAAGGACGTTATCATCAGCTACGTGGGTCCCGTCATCGGCGCCCACTCCGGCCCCGGCACCCTGGCTGTCTTCTGCCTGGGCGACGTCAGATAAATCGAAACCTCACAGCGCCCCCCGGTCGGGGGCGCTTTTCTGTTGCGCAAAGGCGGAAAATGCGGTATGATAGGGGGGAAGGGGGTGACGCCTTGGAGACAAAGCCGGGCCTTAACAGAAATCAGCTCAAGTACCTGGTCATACTGGCTATGCTCATTGACCACATAGCCTGGGAATATGTGCCGCTCCTCAGCTGGCAGGGGCAGGCAATGCATTTCTTCGGCCGCTTCACAGGGCCCACCATGGCCTTTTTCCTGGCGGAGGGGTATACCCATACCCGCTCCGTGCCCGGGTATGCCCTGCGGCTGGGCGCCTTTGCCCTTATCTCCTGGGTGCCCTTCTCCATCTTTGAGACCGGCCGCTGGCCTACGGCGATCTTCGGCGTCATATATACCCTTTTCCTGGCCCTCCTGGCCCTCTGGCTCTGGGATAAGGCCCCGGTGCCTCTGTGGGTCCGGGGGATAGGCGTCCTGGCTCTTCTTTACCTTTCCAAGTACGGGGACTGGTATTATTTTGACGTGCTCTGGCCCCTGGGCCTCTTCCTGCTCCGTAAGCAGGAGAGGGATAAGTGGCTCATATTCTGGGCAGTAACCCTTACGGCACTGTTTTACCTGCTCTGGGTGTACTATGAGGACACCGGGGTTTGGTGGAGCGGAGTGTGCAACCTGGGCCTTGTGGCCGCAGGGTTTACCCTGCAATTCGGCTATAACGGCGAGAGCGGCTCAAAGCACCCCTTCCACAAGTGGTTTTTCTACATTTTCTATCCGGCACATCTGATTATTCTGATTCTGTATTCGCATTTTCACTGAGAGGAGAGGTTTTATGAAGGTACTGCTTATTAACGGAAGCCCCAACCGGGAGGGCTGCACCGCCCGGGCCCTGACGGAGGCGGCAAACACCCTCCGGGAGGAGGGGGTGGAGGCGGAGATCGTCCACATCGGCAAAAAGCCCGTCCGGGGCTGCATCGCCTGCGGCGCCTGCTCAAAGCTGGGCCGGTGCGTCTTCAATGACGACCTTGTAAACGAGCTGGCGGAGAAGTTCCGGGGGGCCGACGGCCTCGTGGTGGGTTCCCCGGTGTACTACGGCTCTGCCAACGGCAGCCTGGTATCCCTGCTGGACCGGCTGTTTTACAGCACAAGCTTTTCCAAGTGCATGAAGGTGGGCGCCGCCGTGGTGTCCTGCCGCCGGGGCGGCAACACCGCCGCCTTTGACGAGCTGAACAAGTATTTCACCATCTCCCAGATGCCGGTGGTTTCCAGCCAGTACTGGAACATGGTCCACGGCTTTTCCGCCCGGGACGTGGAAAAGGACCTGGAGGGCCTTCAGACCATGCGCACCCTGGGCCGGAACATGGCCTTCCTGATCCGGGCCATCGCCGCAGAGAAGGAGAGAAGCGGCCTGCCCAAAACCGAGCCCCATATGTTCACATCCTTCCCGGACGGACTTTAAGGAGACGCAATGGAGCAGAAGAAAAGCGGCCTGCCGGAGAGTATCCAGGTCCGGCGTGCCGCAGTGCATAACCTGAAAAACATCGACGTTGATAT
>JAFPTE010000159.1 GCA_017400415.1 Oscillospiraceae bacterium | reverse complement strand
GGTCCAGATACCCACGGAGGCCTTCATGGCAGTGCTGAAGCTGGATGAAGAGTAAGAGCAGCGCAGCTCATCTTGACTTCCGGGGTCCCCGTCGCAGACGGGGCGGCCTGTGGCCGAATAATTCAAATCAGCATCTATTCCGGCGAAGCCGGAACAGGCAAGAAGAAGATGCGCTCCCTGGGCACGGTCCAGATACCCACGGAGGCCTTCATGGCAGTGCTGAAGCTGGATGAAGAGTAAAATCCTCTGCCTGGATAATAGGTTTCCGCAATAGCTTTGCCATTGCGGAAACACCCTGAGGCCGGCAGGCGCCGGCCCTCGCTCCGACCAAAGCCGGCGGTCCCTTGCCGGCTGCGATGAAGAGCGAGAAAAGCTCAAATGAGAGCCCAGCGCCAGCGGGTCTCATTTGAAGGCAGTGCTGAAGCTGGATGAAGAGTAAAAAAGCAATTAAAATCATTTACACATAGGAGGAATAATAAAATGGACATTTTTGAAGAGCTGAAGGCATCTCTGGCGGGCAAGAACCGGAAGATAGTCTTTACGGAGGGCCACGACCCCCGCATTATGAAGGCCGCCGGAAGGCTCATTGAGGAGGGCATTCTGGAGCCCGTGCTGGTGGGCAACGTGGACGTGGTCAGAGCCAACGCCGCCGCCTGCGGCGTGGATCTGAAGAACACCCTTATCCTTGACCCGGAGACCTACCCCCGGATGGACGAGATGGTGGCCAGAATGGTGGAGCTCCGCAAGGGCAAGATGACCGAGGAGGAGTGCCGTGCCGCCCTTAAGAAGGGCAACTACTTCGGCACCATGCTGGTGAAGATGGGCGTGGCCTACTGCCTGCTGGGCGGCGCCACCTATTCCACCGCCGACACGGTCCGTCCCGCCCTGCAGCTTATCAAGACCCGGAAGGGCGCCCACCTGGTCTCCAGCGCCTTTATTCTCATGCGTGACTTCGGCCCGGAGAACCTGCGCCGCATCTGCATGGGCGACTGCGCCATCAACCTCTCCTACGAGGACAGCGTGGACAAGGAGGGCAACGTGACCCTCACCGCCGCCCAGAAGCTGGCGGAGGTGGCTGTGGAGTCCGCCCGGACCGCCAAGCTCTTCGGCATCGACCCGAAGGTGGCCCTGCTGAGCTTCTCCACCAAGGGCAGCGGCAAGGGCGGCACCGTTAATCTGAGCCGTGAGGCCACCGCCTGCGCCCGGGAGCTGGCTCCGGACCTGGCCATTGACGGCGAGATGCAGTTCGACGCCGCAGTCTCTCCCGAGGTGGGCCAGCTGAAGTTCCCCGGCTCCTCCGTGGCCGGCTACGCCAACACCTTCATCTTCCCCCTCATCGAGGCAGGCAACATCGGCTACAAGATCGCCCAGCGCCTGGGCGGCTATGAGGCCTACGGCCCCATCCTCCAGGGCCTGAACGCCCCCATCAACGACCTGAGCCGGGGCTGCAACGCCGAGGAGGTCTACAAGATGGCCCTTATCACCGCTGCACAGGAGTAATAATTCAAATGAGAGCCGCTTACGCTGGGCTCTCATTTGAGGCATGGGCTCCATCGCAGCCGGCAAAGGACCGCCGGCTTTGGTCGGCCCATGGACCGGCTCACGCCGGCCTGTCGGTGTTTTCGCAATGGCAAAGCTATTGCGAAAAATACTTAATAAAACGGTCATCTGTAAAAATAATCGGGACGGCTCCTTTCGGAACCGCCCCGATTTTTTGGGCGTTATCTCAATTTTGTTATCTTCTGTAGAACCAATCGTAAAAGTCGAAGTCGTCTCCGGAGGAGGAGCTGCTGTTGTCGTCCTTGCCGGTCTCGGGCTGAGTGTTGTCGGTCTGGGGCTGGTCCCCGTCATAGACGGAGGCGGAGGTGAGCTCCTCAAAGACTATGTTCAGGGTCAGGGACTGGCCCCGGGTCCGCTGGTTTTCGCTGCTGCGGAAGACGGTGATGGTGCCGGACTCGCCGGGGGAGCAGAGCTTCAGCTGAGCCCGAAGCTCATCCAGATTCTTGACGGCGACGCCGTTCAGGGCGGTGATAATGTCCTCCTCCTGGATTCCGGCCTTCTGGGCGGCAGAGTCCTCGTTGACGGAGGCCACGTAGACGCC
Source organism: Oscillospiraceae bacterium (assembly GCA_017400415.1). Lineage (GTDB taxonomy): Bacteria > Bacillota > Clostridia > Oscillospirales > Oscillospiraceae > RUG626. The sequence goes on along the minus strand of JAFPTE010000159.1, from coordinate 8,612 downwards.
GTAGGGGATGCCGTAGCTCTCCAGGTAAGTGCTCTGGTAGACATCGGTGACGTTCTGGACCCGGACGCCCAGGCCGGCACCGGTGACAACGCCCTTTTCAATGAGCTGCTTTGCAATCTTCACGGCGTCATTGATGGGGATGGCGAAGCCCAGGCCCTCAATTCCCGTGTCCATGTACTTGGCGGTGACTATGCCGATGACCTCGCCCTTGGCGTTGTAGACAGGGCCGCCGGAGTTGCCGGAGTTCACGGCGCAGCTTATCTGGAACATGTTGATGGTCTTGGAGCGGCCGGTGGTCTCGTCGGAGACGGAGATCATCCGGTCCAGGGCGGAGACGATGCCCGGGGTCATGGAGAAGGTCAGCTCGCCCAGGGGGTTGCCGATGGCGTAGGCCATCTCGCCCACCTGGATGGTGTCGGAGTTGCCCAGGGTCACCGGATTCAGCTTCAGACCCTTGGGGTCGATTTTGATAACGGCCACGTCGTTGTCGTAGCTGTAGCCCACGATGTGCTCCACCTTTGCGGTGGTGCCGTTCTCAAACATGACGGAGAGGTTGCCGCCGTACTGCGCCACGTAGGAGACCACGTGGTAGTTGGTGATGATGTAGCCCTCCGTGCTTATTACGAAGCCCGTGCCGGAGACGGCGCTGGTTGTGGGCATGCCGAAGACGTTCCGGGCGTTCACGGAGGAGTTGACGCCCACCACCTGATAGTTGCAGGCGTTCTTGTAGATGGCATTGGCGTTGGCGCTGGCCTCACTGCTGTAGAGAACGGCGGAGGGGGCCTCGCTGCCGGCCTTGACCTCCGTGCCGGAGGCGCCGATAACCACGTTCCTGGGGCCTGCCTCGCCCGCCCGCCTGTCCAGGACCCAGTTCACAACTCCGTAGGAGGCGGCGGAGGCCACAAGGGCGCAGACCAGGACCAGAGCAACGGCTCTCAGGAAGGGGTGGCTCTTCTTCTCTTTCTTCTTTTTGGGCTGAGGCTCGGAGCCGGTGAAGGTGACGCCGGGGGTGTACACGCTGGCCCCCTGGGTGCTGGCCTCATACCGGGGCTCGGACCAGCCGGAGGAGCGCTCGGGCTGGTAGACCCGCACCGGGGTCGGAGCGGGCTCCTGAGGCGCCGCCTGGCTAACAGGCTCTGCCTCCGGAATTGCCTTCGGAGTGACCTCCGGGGCGGAGAATACAGGCTCTGCGGGCTCGCTGCCCTTTTCGTAGAGGACGGCGTGATCCTCCTCTTCCGGCAGGTTTTTGTTCATGTTCTCGTCGTTATTCATGGTAAATCTCCTTTCGGAAAGGCTTATCTCTAACTTATGGCCTTATAATAAACGATGAATATGACGATTTTATGAATAATGCGAAACTATTTTTTGAATTAACGGAGTTTTTCCAGCATCTGCGCCCGCCTGAGGGCCGGCACCACCGCAAAATAGAAGAGGGGGGCCACTATCATGGCGAAGGCGGCGTTCAGTGCGGAGGCCGGCAGCTTGGCGGCCATGACCCCCAGAACGGCGTCCGGGGCCAGGGAGTACACAAAGGTCTGGTACACAAAGGTCTTCAGCATGTAAAGGGCCACATAGACCCAGGCGCCGGCCACGGAGCCTGCGATTACCCGCCAGTGGGGCCGGTCAAAGCGGCGCCCGGCAATCAGAGCGCCCACAAGGGCAATGGCGCCCTTGCTTATGAAGGTTATAAGAGCCTCGTCAATGCCGTAGCCGTTTAAAAGGTCATAGAGCCCGGAGCCGATGCCGGAGGCCAGGCCCCCGTATACGGGGCCCAGCAGCAGGCCGCTCAGCAGGCACATGGCGTTGGCAAAGCGGAGCTTGGAGCCCAGGAAGGGTATGGATATGACCATGGTCAGCACGAAGACCATAGCCGCCATCAGGGCGGTGACCACGATTTTGTAGGTTGTGTTTTGGGTATCCTTCATTTTTTTCACGTCCTTACTTGACACTCGTTCCGGAAGTGAGTATGATTATAGGCGCAAACTGGCACTGCGTATATATTCAGTTTTATTATTTTTTACGGGGTCAGATTGGAGGGGAGACCGTGCAGAATCTGTCCATAACTCTGGAAAGCGGCGGAAAAACGCCCATGTATGAGCAGCTCTACCGCTATTTTGCGGCGGAGATCGCCCGGGGACATATACGCCCCGGGGAGAAGCTGCCCTCCAAAAGGGCCCTGCAGGAGGGCCTGGGCATCAGCCGCTCCACCGTGGAGACGGCCTACGGCCTTTTGGCGGCGGAGGGCTATATTGAGGCCCGGCCCCGCAGCGGCTATTACTGCGGGGACCTGGTGGCCCCGGCCTCCCCGGAGCCCCGGAGCCGGCCGGCGCCGGAGCGGGAGCCGGAGAGGCAGCCCCCCCGTGGGCCGGACTTCTCCACCGCCTCCGTGGACGTGAGCCAGTTCCCCTACGCCACCTGGGCAAAGCTCAATAAGGAGGTTGTGTACTCCTCCCCGGAGCTTCTGCGCCGGGGCCACAGACAGGGGGACCTGCCCTTGCGCCGGGCCCTGGCCCGGATGCTGGGGGAGACCAGAGGGGTCCGGTGCGCTCCGGAGGATATAGTGGTGGGCGCCGGCATGGAGTATCTGACCGGGCTCATTCTGCAGCTGCTGCCGGAGGCCACGGTCCTGGGCCTGGAGGACCCGGGCTACACCGCCATGGCGGATACGGCCCTGGCCCTGGGCCGACAGGTGCGCTATATCCCCCTGGATGAGGCCGGGATGCGGGAGGACGAGCTGCGGAAAAGCGACGTGAACGTGTGTTACGTGACCCCCTCCCACCAGTTTCCCATGGGCGTCACCATGCCGGCCTCCCGCCGGAGCCGGATTCTGCGCTGGGCCTCGGAGGAGCCGGACCGTTACGTTATCGAGGACGACTATGACTCGGAGTTCCGCTATGTGGGGCGGCCCATACCCAGTCTGAAGAGCATGGACGACCGGGGCCGGGTCATCTATGTGGGCACCTTTTCCCGGTCCCTGGCCCCCTCCATAAGGGTGGCCTACGCCGTGCTGCCCGGGCCTCTGCTGGCAAAGTACCGGGCCCTCAGCGCCCACCGGCTCAGCACCGTGTCCCGGTATGAGCAGGCGGTGCTGGCCCTGCTCATGGATACGGGGGTCTACGGCAGGTATCTGCGCCGCCTTACGGGGCTCTACGCCCGGCGGCGGGCAAGGCTCCTGGCCGCCCTGGGGGATATCCCGGGTATTGAGGTCTCCGGGGACGGGGGCGGCATGCATTTTCTCATCATGAGCCGGGAGCGGACCGAGCCGGAGCTTCTGGAGAGCGCCCTGGAGCAGGGGCTGGACCTGGCGGGCCTGAGCCGTTACTGCCACCGGTATGAGCCGGAGGGGGGCTGCCTGGTGCTGGGCTACGGCGGGGTGGAGGAGGCGCAGCTCTCCGACGCCTGCGAAAGGCTCCGCCGGGCACTGAAATAGCAAAACCGAGGGGAAACCCCTCGGTTTTGTTTTTTTCGCCTTATTCCACGGTGAAGGAGACGAAGTCGGCGGGGCCTTCGCCCTCGTAGATGAAGTACAGGGGGTGGACGCCGGGGGAGACGGTAAAGAGGCTTGTGCCGTTCATGGGCACGGTGGCCAGGGTGTTCTCCCCGTCGGTTACAAGAAACTGGCCGCCTCCCCGGCCCGTGACGGAGATTTTCCCCTCCGTGCCGTCAAAGGCGAAATACTTGAAGCCCGCCGTGGCCCCGTCCCGCATATTGGCTATGTACTGGTCCCCGTCGCACTCACGGTCTTTTCCGGTCTGGGTGAAGTAGGGGTGGCCCTCCGTGGCCTTGGCCCCACGGTCCACTCTGGCGGTCCTGTGGCCCTTGGCCCACAGGTTGCAGGCGATCCGGGCCTCATAGGTGCCCTTGCCCCTCAGGGGCCCGCCGTTCAGGCCGCAGCTGGTGACCTCCGCCTGCCTGAAGCCCCCGTCCGGAGTGCGCTCCAGCTTCTCGGCGCAGGCCTGCCGGGCGTAGCTGGTCCTGTTGGTCTGCCGGTGGTAGAAGATGTACCAGTCGTCCCCGATGTTCAGCATGCCCCCGTGGGTGTTGCCCAGGTAGTTGTTGGCGTGCTCCTCATCGGTGTTGCCGTTCAGGTAGAGGTCGCCCAGGTCCACAAGCACGCCGCCGTACTTGAAATCGCCGTCGGGCCTGTCGGAGACGGCGTAGCAAAGATCGTGGTTATACTGGCTGGAGTACACGAAGCAGTATTTGCCGTCCACCTTCCGGATGGAGCTGGCCTCGAAGAAGGCGTGGGGGAAGGCGCCGGGCCTGCCCTTGATGGGGAAGATGACCTTGGGCTCCTGCTTTATGGTTATCATATCCGGCTCCAGCTCCATGACCACGCCGCCGTCGTTACGCAGGTTGTGCCAGCGGGAGGCCACGAAGGGGACCTTGGTCTCAAAGCCGGAGTAGAGCCACACCCGGCCGTCGTCGTCCGTCAGGACGCCCGGGTCGAAGGGGAACTGCTCGCCGCTCTTCTTGCCCCAGACCTTGCCGTTTTTGTGGCGGACCTTGCCGTAGAACTCATATTTCCCGGCGGGGGTGTCGCAGACGGCCACGCCGAACTCGCCCAGAAAGTCAAAGGCGTAGTAGAGGTAATAGCGCCCGTCCGGGCCCCGGGTCACGTCGGGAGCATAGAGGCTGCGTATGCCCAGCCGGTTGCCCGGGTCCTGGGTCTTTTTGTAGATGACGCCCTCATAGCGCCAGTCGGAAAGGTCGTTTACCGGGGCGGACCAGCAGACGTAGTCGTTCACGCAGAAGATGGGGGCGCCGAAGGCGTCGTGGGACCCGTAGACGTAAACTCTGTCGCCGAAAACGTGGGGCTCCCCGTCGGGCACGTACTCCCAGCTGGGCAGGTAGGGATTGAAAACCTGGTTTTTCATGCTTTGTGACCTCCGTTTTTGTTCTGGGGCAGGATAAAGGTTATTTTCATGGTCTTTCCGTCCGGGGAGGAGGCGGCTATCTTGCCCCTGTGGGCGTCCGCCACCGCTCGGGCGATGGAAAGGCCGATGCCGTAGCCTGTCTTTTCCTGGGACCGGGAGCTGTCCCCCCGGTAGAAGCGGTCAAACATCCGCTCAAGCTGCTCTCTCGTTATGTTCTCCGCCGTGTTTTCCACGGTGAGCCGGACCCCGGTGCCGAAGCTCTCCGCCGTAAGGCCGATGCGGCCGCCCTCCGGGGAGTATTTGACGGCGTTGTCCAGAAGGATGTTTGTGAGCTGCCGCAGGCCCTTTTCGTCGCCGGTGACCTCCAGGCCCGGGGCTATGCGCTTTTCAAAGCTCTTGCCCTGGGTCCTGGCCGGGGCCTCAAAGCCGGAGGCGCAGTCCGACACCAGATCGGAGAAGGAGAAGGGCAGCATGGCCGGGCGGGAGCCCGTCTCCTCCATCCGGGACAGGAAGATAAGGTCGTCCGTCAGGGCCGCCAGGCGCTTTGTCTGGGCCTTGATGTCCCCGGTCCACTCGCTCTCGCCGTTTTCCAGCTCAATGACCTCCGCATCGGCGCTGATGATGGCGATGGGGGTTTTTATCTCGTGGCCGGCGTCGGTGATGAACCGGCGCTGCTTTTCGTAGGTCTCCGCAATGGGACGCACTATGCGTCCGGAGAGGAACATCATCAGAAGGCACACCAGCCCAAGGGCTCCCAGGGATATGACAATGCTCCACAAAAGGAAGGTCCGGAAGGAGCCCAGGGTCCTGCCGCAGTCCAGGAAGATTATCAGCGTGCCGCCCTCGAAGGCGGAGCGGGCGTAGCGGAAATCCCTCACGAAGCCCCGGTCGGCTCCTGCGGCCAGGGCCCTGGCGCCGAACTGCCAGGCCTCCGCCTCGTCCACGGCGGCTATCATGCCCACGTTCGCTTGCCTCTGGGCGCCGGTGCCGTCATAGACAACGGAGAAGAAGCGGGTCTCAAACTGGAGCTCCGGGTTCCGCTGGAAAAACTCCATCCGCTCCCGGAACTGGCGCTCGCCCCGTCTGGCGTCCTCCTGCCAGCGCTGTTCCCAATCCTGCCAGTCCTCCGGAAGCTCCGGGGGAGTATCCCCCTGGGAGCTGGCCTGGCTTTCGCCGGACTCGCTGCGGAAATCGGGCAGCTTGGGGAAGGCGCCGCCGTTTTCCGAAAGGATGTCCAGCACCGTGTCGGCGTTGTCCACCACGTTCCGGTAATTCAGAATGTTCACCACCGCCATTATGACAGCCAGCACCAGAAACAGGCTCAGAACGGCGGCAAGGGTGTAGCGATGTCTGAGTTTTTTTATCATTTCTTTACCTCAAGGGAGTACCCGGCGTTCCGGGTGGCCTTAATGCTCACCTTTGAAGCCAGGGCGGCCAGCTTCTTCCGCAGATAGGACAGGTAGACCCAGACCACGTTTATGTCCGCCTCGGTCTCGTAGCCCCAGACCCGCTCCAGGAATCTCTCGGCGGAGATAAGGGCCCCCGGGTCCCGCATCATGAGCTCCATCATGCCGAATTCCTTTCCGGCCAGCCGGAAGGAGCCCGAAGGGGAGGCCAGCTCATAGGTGGCCAGGTTCAGGGTCAGGTCCCCGAAGGAGAGCACGGAGCTTGTCTGCACCCGCTGCACCCGGGTCATGGCCCGGATCCTGGCCAGGAGCTCCTTGGCGTCAAAGGGCTTGGTCAGGTAGTCGTTTGCTCCGGCGTCCAGACCCTCTACCTTGTCGTCAATCTGGCTTTTGGCGGTCAGCAGCAGCACCGGGGTGCCCTTCCCCTCCGCCCGGAGCCGCCGCAGAACGGTTATGCCGTCCAGCCCGGGCATCATGATGTCCATGACAGCTCCGTCATAGTCCTCCGTCAGCAGGTAGTCCAGAGCCTCCCGGCCGTCATAAACCACATCCACCAGGAAGTTGTTCTTTTCCAGTATGGCCTTCACCGCCCGGGCGAGGCTTTTTTCGTCTTCGGCCAGAAGCAGCTTCATGCCGGACCTCCTCTGCATAACATCTCATGCTGATTATACACCCAAATTGCCCTCTTGCATATTGAAAATATGTAAATTCCTGGTACAATTGAAGAAAAAATTCTTCCCCGGTGAAATATAAGCCGGGGAAAAGTTGACTTTATAGGTGAAGGGAGGTGCGGCCTTTGGATAATAAAGAGATAGTGGAACTGCTCTTCCGGCGGGACGAGAGGGCTGTTGAGGAGCTCCGGCAGAAGTATGAGGGGCTGTGCCTCCGCATTGCGGGTAACCTCCTTGCCCAGAAGGAGGACGCCGAGGAGTGCGTCAGCTCCGCCTGGTTTGAGGTATGGAACAGCATTCCCCCGGCCAGACCGGAGGACCTTAGGACCTACCTGTGCCGCATCGTCCGGAACATCGCCATCAACCGGCTGAAGTATAACACCGCCGAAAAGCGCAGCCCCGCCCTGGCCGTGTCCCTGGAGGAGCTGGCCGACTGCGTTCCCGCCGCAGTGGAGTCGGACCGGCTCCTGGCGGAGACCATCAGCCTTTTCCTCCGGAACCAGGACGAGGCCCACCGGAGGGTCTTTATCCGGCGCTACTGGTACGGCGACACCGTGGAGATGATCGCCGAGAGCTGCAGAATGAACAGCAGGACCGTGGCCACCTACCTGTTCCGGACCCGGAACCGGCTGCGGGAGTATTTGAAGAAGGAGGGTTATAATTATGACTGAGCTGCAGTTTTTTGAGGCCATTGGGGGCCTGGACGATGACCTTGTCCGTGAGGCGGACAGCCGGCCCTCCGCCCAGGCGCTGCCCCGATGGAGCCTGTGGGCGGCAGGGGCCGCCGCAGCGGCCCTGGTGGTGACCGTGGGCCTTTCCGCCCTGGGAACGCCCCAGGCGGACGGCAGGCCCATAGACCTGCCTGCCGCAATAATCGGCGCCGTGAACGATATCATTGCGCCCTGGCCCCGGGAAACCATAAAGCCGTACCCGGGGGACCCGGCTATCCCGGAGGTGCCTTCCTCCCCGTTCGGTGTGGCGGTCTGCTGGGCGTATGACGCCACCGACAAGCACCTTATGGTGGGTGCCTGCGATTATGTGTTCACAGCCACGGTCATAAGTCGGGACCAGGTCAAGTATGTTGAGGCCAGCCGCTACTCAGAGCGCATAGTGTATACCCAGATCACCGTTCAGGTGGAGGATAATATCAAGGGCAGCCTCATTACGGAGAGCCCCATTCAGCTGTGGTTCCGGAACGGTCCTCTGCCGGAGGATAGGGTTATATCCTCTGCTCCGGAAGGGTACCGGGTATCCCCGGCCCCCGGAAAGACCTGCGTGCTTCTGGCGTCAGCCTGGGAGGACGATGATCTGGTCATTCCCTGTGGAGTAACAGTGGTGTCCATTGGCAGCAGGGAGGAGCTGGAGCCGGAGGAATTTGAGGCCAAAAGGGCCGAGCTCCTGGCGGAGTACCGCCAGGCCTATGAAAACGAGGATACCAAATGGAACAACGACGGCAGCATCTGCAGGTACGATGTGGACTATGCAGAATACAAGGAGGGCACTGAATCCCCGGAAAAATGAAGGGGGCGTTCTCAAATCCCGCTGCTGCTCATAGACTTAACCACCGAAAGGCAATCACGGCGAGAGGTGGTAAAGATGGAGCGGCAAAACGACAAAATAACCCTTTGGGGCCAGGTGGCCCAGGCCCCGGAGTACTC
>JAFPTE010000158.1 GCA_017400415.1 Oscillospiraceae bacterium | reverse complement strand
GATGACTTCTCTCGAACAAGCATAGAGCGGAAAACAGATCTGGTTTTCAAGCTTCAGGGACTCATAGTCTTTCTTTTTCATAGACTAACCTCCATGCTGGGATATTTTAGCTTGTTAATTTTACCACAATGTCTTGAATAATACAACCCTCTTTTTCAATTAATCCAAAAATTCGGCTGAAAGTAATCGGAATAAATGCCGGTGAGGCCGAGGGGCTTCCATTTTTCATAGGAAGCGAGACTATTGACCGTATGGGCATATATGCCGCATTGGGGGTCCTTTTCTCTGATGGCAGACAGAAGCTCTTCGCTCAGTCTGCTCTCTGCAACGGTAATTGCCCAGGGCTTTTTCTCCCCTGCAAAGGTGGCCACAGCCTCAATATCCAGATTCAGACGGTACAGGGTCAGAATGATTCTGTTGTAGCCGAGGCCTTTAATTGAATCAAACTCATCGTATGAGTATATCTGCGGAATAACACGGTCCAGAAGCTCCGGCCATCCCTCCGCCAGGGTTTTCAGGATTTCGTAATTGTTGTCCTTAATGTCCGTGACGATAACTGCGTCGCCGTGGCTCCCGAGCCAGGCGCACAGGCCGTCCAGGTCCATGAGCGTGAGATTAAGAAAGCTTTTTGAGGAGAGGAATTCCTCCCGGGTCCTCTTGCCCGGTGAAAGAAGCATCCGCTCCGCCATGGAATCCCAGTCGTGGATAAGTACCGGGTATCCGTCGCTTGTCAGGTCAATATCCACCTCAAAGAAGCGGTAACCGTTTTCGTAGGAATTGTCAAGGGCCTCCCGGCAGTTTGTGTAGCGGAACCCGGCTATGGCGCCGCCGGCGTGGGCGATCAGAGCCGGGTAATAGTCCGTATTGGGCTTGCTTTCAGAGGGAATATCCGCTCCCCTGCAGCCGGCAAGCAGCAGAAGACACAGGAGGATGCAGAAAAGCCTTCTCATCATGCTGCCTCCCGATAACGCTTAAAGAGCTTGTTTTCCCCGTAAATAATGTCGTTCTGTACCTTGCGGTAATCGTCCATGGCCTTTTTTGCGCTCTCCGGGATTTCGGAATAGGAATTCCCCTTTCCGTCAACGAAGAGCCTGGAGCGGTAGAGAATACAGCTGGGCGCAACATTATCCCGAAGCCAGGAAAACCAGTCTGTCAGGGGCTGCCCCGCAAGGGAGGCTGCATGGAGGCCCAGAAGCAGTGAGGACTCCTCAATCTCGGTCGAATCCTTGTGGTAATTCTTCCAGATTATATAATCGGTGGAGAGCATATCGTGGAGCTCCTGAGTGGTCCAGTTGGTGGTGCCGTCGGTGGAAATGGCGCCCACCGCCTTGAATATGGACTTGCCCCCGGAGGTGTACATGCTGGGCAGATGGTCCCCCCAGAACACTATCATTACCTTTTTATCCGAATTCCTGTAATGCTCGCAGAGAGCGCCCAGAGCGGCGCTGGCGTCCCTGGCGCCGTAGGCGTAGGTGCGGATGGTCTCCAGCTCCTCGGAAGTGAGGCCCTGGGCGGTGAGGGCAATGTCATTGAGCTCGCCGAACTTGCCGGGAGAGTAGGGCTGATGGTTTTCCATGGACACGGCGAAAATCATTCTGGGTTCACCGTCCCTGTCCGCCAGCTCTATTATCTTCTCCGTCAGAGCCATGTCGCTTATCCTGTCCCCCTTCCTCTGGACGGAAGCGGAAAAGGCGTCCTCAAAAAGCACCTCGTCAAAGCCGAAGCCCTTGTAGATGGTCTCCCGGTTGTAGAGGGAGCTGTTGTAGGAGTGAAGGAAGGTTGTTTTGTAGCCCTGAGCCTCAAAGATATCCGCAATGCAGGGAATTTCAGAATACTTTTCCGCAGGCAGGTCCGTAATTCTGTCCGGCTCCCGGAGCATATGGTCACAGAGCCCGGTCAGCACCTCCAGCTCCACGTAGCCGGTGCCTCCCGCAAAGGTCATGGAGCGGAACTTGCCGTGGCGGCTCTCCGCCTGGAGCGCACGGAACTCCGGAACCGGGTCCTTTTCAAATATCACATTCGGAAGCCCCGTAGGGTCGAAAAAAGCCTCGCTCATGAGGAATATGACCGTGGGCTTCTCCCCCGGCTTCAGCTCCTCCGCACCGGAGAGCCTTATGCCCTCCAGCCCGGAAAGGTCAATGGGGGTCATGCTCTCCTGCCAGGAGTAATAGATGCCCATTTCGGCGCCGATGGCGACTGCCCGCTCCTCCGCAGAATCGTACTTGCCGCCGGCGAAGTGAGAGAGCACAGGCCCCACCGGGGTCAGCAGAAGGAAGATTCCCGCAATTCCCACGGCAGCGTAGATAATGCGCTTGATATCAAGGGTGGCGAAAAGGCCGCCGAATATAAGCAGGAAAAGCAGCACGGCGCCGTAGGCAATGGCTGCGATTATCATGGACCAGGGCACCGTCATCTGTGGCGCCGCAAAGCTCACTATCTCCGGCAGCTGCCCCGCCAGGGCAAAGTCCCCGAGAATCAGCGGAGAGCCATTTATCTGGAGCTTGAAATAGCTCACAGCGGCCACAAGCGGCACGACGATGCCCACGAGCCAGGGCACCCAATGACGGCCGAAGATACCGTAAAGCAGGCTCATAACGGCGGCAATGATAAGATACTCCACCAGCGCCGCAGGAAACTTTTCGATTATCCACACCAGAGCCTTTGCCGCATCCCCCTCGCTTATAAGGCGGGAGATATAGATAAGGCCCAGGGGCATGAGATATAGCAGAGCGGGCTTTCCCGCTTCATTCTTTTTCATATAAACCAATCCCTGATTAAAGATACACTAAGTATATCCCATCTCCCCCATTTTTTCAATAAAAAAAGTCTCCCCTTCGGGAGACTTTTATCTTTTTATTTTGTTCCGAAGATACGGTCGCCGGCGTCGCCCAGGCCCGGCATGATGTAGCCCACGTCGTTGAGCTTTTCGTCAACGGCGCCGCAGTAGATATCCACGTCCGGGTGGTTTTTGCGGATGCACTCAATGCCCTCGGGAGCGGCCACCAGCACCATAAGCTTGATATGCCTGCAGCCCCGTCTCTTCATCTCTGCAATAGCCGCATTGGCGGAGCCGCCGGTGGCCAGCATGGGGTCAACTATCATAACGTCTCTTTCTGCGATGTCCTTGGGCATCTTGCAGAAGTACACATGGGGCTCCAGGGTCTCCTCGTCTCTGTACATGCCGATATGACCCACACGGGCGGAGGGCACCATTCTCAGAACGCCGTCCACCAGGCCGAGGCCGGCTCGGAGAATGGGCACCACGGCGATTTTCTTGCCGGCAAGAGTGGGAGCCTCCATGCCGCAGATGGGGGTTTCAATGTGCTTGGTGGTCAGGGGCAGGTCTCTGGTAGCCTCATAGGTGATGAGCATTCCGATTTCGCTGACGAGCTCACGGAAGTCCTTCACGCTGGTGTTCTTGTTCCTCATGATGGTGAGCTTATGGGCCACCAGGGGATGATCAATAACATGTACCTTTGCGTCAAACATTATAAAAGCCTCCATATAGTTATTTATTTGATTCCTTATTGAGCCTCTCTGCCCGCTCACGCTCCGCCTGAGAGAGGCGCAGATACACGGGAACCAGGTCGGCGCTGTCTCCAGGCGATTTGCCCATAGCCGCCAGGGCAACGCCCCAGGCAGTCTGGAGCCGCCAGCCCTCCGGGGGGACGGAGAACGAAACGCCCGCATCCTCAAAGGCTCCTGCCGCCACCTGCCAGCCGTCGCCCACTATAAGGTGGGGCCTTCCGTCGGCTTTTGCCTCCAGGGCGCACTGCCCCGCAGGAATCGCCCGGTCCTCGCAGAGGCGCACAAGGCCCTCCTCCGTTTTCAGGAACCTGGCGTTATATATCTCACTGCGTCTGGCATCCATGCTGGGGCAGATGACGGTGCCGACGGGGCACAGAGTCCCCATGGCCATGGCCTCCAGAGTGGAAACTCCGATTGCGGGCTTTTCCGCCCCCCAGCAAAGGCCCTTCACTGCCGCAATGCCTATACGGATTCCGGTAAAGGAGCCCGGCCCGATGCTTACGGCGCAGGCGTCCATGTCCTTGATGTCGAGTTCAAGACTATTCAGAAGGTCCTCCCCCATCTTGAGAAGGGTTCTTGAGTGGGTCAGGGCGCTGGCCTGGAAATACTGGCTCACAAGCTGCCCATTCTCTGCCAGGCACACGCTGGCCGCCTTTGCGGAACACTCAAAGGCCAAAATTCTCATAGCTCCGGTCCTCCGGTTACGGTTATCTCTCTGTCATTGTCCGAGGTCTTGCGGAAGACCACACGTATGGTGTCCTCCGGAAAAGCCTCCTCCACGTTCTCGCTCCACTCCACGCAGCACACGCCGCCCCGGCCCAGGTAATCCTCCCAGCCGATTTCAAAAAGCTCCTCGGCGCTGCCCAGGCGGTACATATCAAAGTGGAACAGGGGCACGGCCCCCTCATACTCATTGACGACGGTGAAGGTGGGGCTTGAAACCCTCGCTCCGATGCCCATTCCCCTGGCGATGCCGGCAACCAGCCTTGTCTTCCCAGAGCCCAGGTCGCCGTACATGGCAACAATATCTCCCGGCCGCAGCTTTTTCCCCAGCTCGGTTCCCAGAGCAAGGGTATCGGCCTCTGAGTGCGAAACAAAAATCATGCTCATACCTCTTTTCGCCTCAGTATACCACCATTTGCCGAAAACTTAAAGAGAAAATTGTTAATTTCCTTTTTTCCGCCTTTACGTTTTTGCAAAAAGATGTTAAAATGAGCTTTGTTAAATGGATATTATACCCTCCGGCAGAGAGCTTGCCGGTAATTCTATATACGGGAGCAAAAGCCTTGAAAAAGCTGTTTTCCTCCATAGGAACATATTTAAGACGTTCGGACACTCTGCTTCTGGCCCTCTGTGTCCTGGCGACCATATACGGAACCGTGCTGATAGCCAGCTGCACCGGCGGCTTCGGCTCCTCCTCCGTCCGGGTCCAGCTTCTGGCCATGGTCATCGGAATTGTTGTCTACTTCGTTTTTTCCATGATAGACGTGGACATTCTGGCCGGCAACTGGATAATCCTCTATATCGCCTCCATCGGTCTTCTGCTCGCCCTGCTGCGCTTCGGCGTTGCGGAGGGCTCCAACCGGGCGTGGATCCGCTTCTGGGGCATAGGAATCCAGCCTGCGGAGCTGGGCAAAATTGCTTTTATAATCATCATGGCCCGATGCATCTCCAAATACTCTGAGGAGCGGAAGCTCAATAACGTCCTCCGCCTGGGCTTCCTGCTTTTCATCTTTGCCAGCTACTTCGGCCTGATAATCGTCATCTCCTCGGACCTGGGCTCCGCCCTTGTGTATATGTTCATCTTTGCCGCCATGCTTTTTGCCGGCGGTCTGAAGATATACTGGTTCCTTATCGCCCTAACCGTGGCCATAATCGCCTCGCCCTACCTGTGGGAGTACCTGCTCCGTGACGACCAGCGCAACCGCATTATCGCCCTCTTCGCCCCGGACACGGTGGACCCCACCGGTCTGGGCATCACCATGCAGGTGCGCCGCAGCCGTGCAGCCATTGCCTCCGGAAGGATTTTCGGCATGGGCCTGGGAAACGGCACCATGACCCAGGCAGAGATGGTCCCCCGGCAGAGGACGGACTTCATCTTCTCCGTTGCCGGTGAGGAGCTGGGGTTTGTGGGCTGCGTTCTGCTGGTAGCCCTGCTGACCGCCATCGTTGTACGGGTGGTGTTCGTCGGAATGAAGTGCCAGTCCCGCCTGGGTGCCCTTGTGGCCGTTGGGGTGGCCGCCATGATGAGCTTTCAGATACTGATGAACCTGGGCATGTGCCTGGGCGTGGCCCCGGTGGTGGGTCTGACGCTGCCCTTCTTCTCCTCCGGCGGCTCCTCCATTGTCACGAGCTTTGCAGCCATGGGCATGGTCTCCGGCCTGAGAATGAAGCCGAAGACCACTCTGTTCAACCAATTCTGAGGAGGCAGATATGGAAAAGAAGCCTGTTCTTGCCATTTGCTATGACTTTGACAAAACTCTGACTCCGGACAATATGCAGGCCCAGGGCTACATACAGGACGTGGGCTTTGACGTGGACGCCTTCTGGAAAAAATCAAACGACCTGGCTATGAAAAGCCAGATGGACTTCAACCTGGCGTACATGTACACCATGGTCAGTGAGTCGGAGGGCAAGCTCATCCTTAACCGTAAGGCCCTGGAGAGCTACGGCAGCAGGGTCCGCCTCTACCCCGGCGTGGAGACCTGGTTTTCCCGGCTCAGAGCCCTGGGCGAGGAGAACGGAGTCAGCGTTGAGCACTACATCATCTCCGCCGGCCTCCGGGAGATGATAGACGGCACAAAAATGGCCCGTGCCGGCGACTTCACCCGGATATACGCCAGCTCATTTTACTTTAACGACCGGGGCGTTGCCAAGTGGCCCGCCCAGACCATAAACTATACGGAAAAGACCCAGTATCTGTTCCGCATTTCCAAGGGCGCCCTGGACATCAACGACAACGCCGTTAACAAAAAGTATTCCCCGGAGGAGTACCGGGTCCCCTTCCGCAACATGGTGTACATCGGCGACAGCGAGACCGATATCCCCTGCATGAAGCTTGTTCAGAGCTACGGCGGCCACTCAATCGGCGTTTATGACCCGGACAGGGGCAGCCCGGCCCTGGTAAGCCGCCTGCTCCTTGAGGACAGGATACGTTACTTTGCCCCGGCCGATTACAGGGAGGGCTCCGAGCTGGACAGGCTTCTGGCCGCCATCATCAGAAAAACCGCTGCCGATGAGGTCCTTGTGCAGGCCGCCGAGGCCAACAGAAGGCAGGCGCGGGACATTTGTTCTCAAGCAAAATAACCAACTTTTCCCCGACATATGCCGGGGCTTTTTCTTTTCCAACGAAACAGGCCCCATCAGTTTCGTAAACCTTGACTTTAAGGTTCTAAAGATAGTATAATAAGAAGTAATAATCAGCGAAAGAAAGGTGAGAAGCTTTGATAAAAAAGCTGTCCCGAAGTGTGCGGGAATACTGGCCTCCGGCCATTATTACCACGCTGTTCATAATCGGTGAGTGCATAATCGAGGCCATTATCCCCTTCCGGACCGCCGATCTGGTGAACCAGATACAGAGCGGGCTGGATATGAGCAAGATATGGGTAAGCGGCCTTATTCTGATTCTGCTTGCCATTCTCAGTCTGACCTGCGGAGGCTGCGCGGGCTTTACTGCCGCCAAGGCAGGCACGGGCTTTGCCAAGAATCTCCGGGAGGATATGTTCCACAAGGTTCAGACCTACTCCTTTAAAAACATTGACTCCTTCTCTTCCTCCTCCCTGGTCACCAGAATGACCACGGACGTGCAGTCCGTTCAGATGGGCTTCATGATGCTTATCCGCATTGCCATCCGTGCCCCGCTGAACTTTGTCTTCTCCGTGGTCATGGCCTACATCATGGGCGGAGTTATGGCCACCAGCTTTATTGTGCTTATCCCCATTCTCGTTGTGGGTCTTCTTCTCATCGGCAGAAGCGCCATGCCGGCCTTCCGGCAGGTCTTCAAGAAGTACGACAAGCTGAACGAATCCGTTGAGGAAAACGTTCGGGCCATGCGTGTTGTAAAGGGCTTTGCCCGGGAGGACTACGAGAAGGAAAAGTTCGCCGTTGCCTCCGAGAACATAAAGAAGGACTTCACAAGGGCTGAGCGCATAGTAGCCCTCAACTCCCCTCTTATGCAGCTGTGCATTTATGGCAACATGGTCTTTGTTCTCATAGTGGGCAGCAAGCTGGTCATCGAGAGCCGGGGTGCTCTGATACAGGTGGGCCAGATTTCCGCCATGCTCACCTACGGCTTCCAGATTCTCATGAGCCTCATGATGCTCTCCATGATTTACGTCATGCTGACCATGAGCGCCGAGGCCGCCAAGCGTGTCTGCGATGTGCTGGACGCCGTGCCCGATATCACCACCCCCGACGAGGCTGTGACCGAAGTTAAGGACGGCTCCATCGACTTCGAGGGCGTCTCCTTCAAGTACAGTGCCCAGGCCGAAAAGAACGCCCTGTCCGACGTGGACCTGCACATCAGGTCCGGCATGACCGTGGGCATTCTGGGCGGCACAGGTACCGGCAAAACCACCCTCGTTCAGCTTATTCCCCGTCTATACGACATAACGGAGGGCTCCCTTAAGGTGGGCGGCGTGGAGGTCCGGGACTATGACCTGAAGGTCCTCCGTGACGCAGTGGCCATGGTCCTGCAGAAAAACGAGCTCTTCTCCGGCACCATTGCGGAAAACCTCCGCTGGGGCAGCGAGAGCGCCACTGACGAGGAGGTCCGTGAGGCCGCCAGGCTCGCCCAGGCGGATGAGTTCATCTCCTCCTTCCCGGACGGCTACGATACGAAGATTGAGCAGGGCGGCACCAACGTCTCCGGCGGGCAGAAACAGCGCCTGTGCATTGCAAGAGCTCTTCTCAAAAAGCCCAAAATACTCATTCTTGACGACTCCACCTCCGCCGTGGATACCCGGACGGACGCACTCATCCGCCAGGGCTTCCGCACCTATATCCCGGAGACCACCAAAATCATCATCGCCCAGCGGGTTGCCAGCGTTGAGGATGCGGATCTCATCCTTGTTATGGACGGCGGCCGGATTGCCGCCCAGGGTACCCACGCACAGCAGATGAAGGAAAGCGACATCTACCGTGAGACCTACACCCAGCAGACGAAGGGAGGCGAGGACCGTGGCTGAGAAGAACTCTCCCAGGGAGGGCATGAAAAAGCGCCCCTCCTTCAATTTCGGCGCAGTCAAGCGTACCATCGGCTATGCCCTGAAGTTCTACCCGGTACTGTTCCCGGTCATCTGCCTTCTGACCATCTTCTCCTCCGCCGTCTCCGCAATACCGGCGGTTTTCACCCAGAACATCATTGAGATAATTCAGAAATGGTATGAGAGCGGCGATTGGGCCTCTGCCTGGGCAGAAATCTGGCCCCTTATTGCAATTCTTGTCGTGCTCTATATCCTCAGCCTTGCAGCCATAGTCCTGCAGACCCAGATTTCCGCCGTCTTCACCCAGGGCTTCCTCTCCAAGATGCGCCGGGCTCTCTTTGACAAGATGCAGAACCTGCCCATAAAGTACTTTGACACCCATAAGCACGGCGACATCATGAGCTATTACACCAACGACATCGACACCCTCCGTGAGCTTGTGAGCCAGTCCGTGCCGGCGGTGCTTCGCTCCGGGGCCATCGTTCTTGTGGTGTTCTTCATAATGCTCTGGTACTCCCTTCCCCTGACGCTGATGGTCATTCTGGGCGTGGTGCTTATGATGCTGGTCTCCGGCAAGCTGGGCGGCGGCAGTGCCCGCTACTTCGTGGCCCAGCAGAAGAGCGTGGCCGCCACCGAGGGCTACGTTCAGGAGATGATGAACGGCCAGAAGGTCGTCAAGGTCTTCAACCATGAAAAAAAGGTCATTGAGGGCTTTGACAAGCTCAATGAGGAGCAGCGGGAGAACTCCCGCCGGGCAAACGCCTACGCCAACACCCTGGGCCCCATCATAATGAACATCGGCAACATTCTCTATGTTCTGGTGGCTGTTCTCGGCGGTCTCTACCTGCTGGCAGAGCTCCCCAACCCCAATCTGCACGACCTGTTCCAGCCCATCGCCCGGTTTTTCGGAAACGGCGACCCGGTCATATACAACGTACTGCGTATTTCCATAATTGTGGCCTTTCTGAACATGACGAAGCAGTTCACCGGCAACATCAATCAGCTTTCCCAGCAGATCAACGTGGTCGTCATGGGCATGGCCGGCGCCGACCGTGTGTTCAAACTGATGGATGAGGCGCCGGAGACTGACGACGGCTACGTCACCCTTGTGAATGCAGAAATCGCACCGGACGGCACCATCACCGAGACCGACCGCCACACCGGCCATTGGGCATGGAAGCACCCCCACGGGGACGGCACCCTCACCTACACGAAGCTGGAGGGCGACGTTCAGATGGTGGATGTGGACTTTGCCTATGTGGAGGGAAAGGACGTTCTCCACGACATCTCCCTCTACGCCAAGCCCGGCCAGAAGGTGGCCTTTGTGGGCGCCACCGGCGCAGGAAAAACCACCATCACAAACCTTATCAACCGCTTCTATGACATTGCCGACGGCAAGATTCGCTATGACGGCATCAATATCAACAAGATAAAGAAGGCCGACCTGCGCCGCTCCCTGGGCATCGTGCTCCAGGAGACAAACCTCTTCACCGGCACCGTTATGGACAACATCCGCTACGGCAAGCTGGACGCCACCGATGAGGAGTGCATGGACGCCGCCAGGCTGGCCGGCGCCGACGACTTCATAACCCGTCTGCCCCAGGGCTACAACACGGAGCTTACCAACAACGGCTCCAACCTGTCCCAGGGCCAGCGGCAGCTTATCGCCATTGCCAGAGCCGCTGTTGCAGACCCTCCCGTCATGATTCTGGACGAGGCCACCTCCTCCATCGACACCCGCACCGAGGCCATTGTACAGCGGGGCATGGATAAGCTCATGGAGGGCCGCACGGTCTTTGTCATTGCCCACAGGCTCAGCACCGTTATGAATTCCGACGTCATCATGGTCCTCGACCACGGCCGCATAATCGAGCGCGGCACCCATCAGGAGCTCATTGACATGAAGGGGACCTACTATCAGCTCTATACCGGAGCCTTCGAGCTGGAGTAATTATGGCGAGCATTGTACAGATTACGGATTTTGACGCTCCGGAGCTGGACTGGTACGCCCGGCTCACGGAGCGTGAGCTGAACCACAGCGTAGAGATTGACAACGGCGTTTTCATTGCAGAGAGCCCCAACGTTATTCACCGGGCTCTGGACGCTGGCTATGAGCCCATCAGCCTGCTTATGGAGGAAAAGCATGTCCGTGGCCAGGCCAAGGACGTGATAGACCGCTGCGGCGACGTTCCGGTTTTCGTCTCCTCCTTCGATGTGCTGACCCGGCTTACAGGCTTTCAGCTGACCAGAGGCGTCCTGTGCGCCATGCGCCGAAAGCCCGAAAGGGACCCGGAGGAGCTTCTCGCCTCCTGCGCCAGGATAACCGTCCTTGAAAACGTTGTGAATCCCACAAACCTGGGCGCCATCTTCCGCTCCGCCGCCGCTCTGGGAATGGACGCCGTTTTTATGACGCCTGACTGCGCGGACCCCCTGTACCGCCGCTGTGTCCGTGTGAGCATGGGCACCGTTTTCCAGGCCCCCTGGGCCCACATCGGCAAAACCCAGGAGGACTGGCCAGGATACGGCATGGAGCTTCTC
>JAFPTE010000157.1 GCA_017400415.1 Oscillospiraceae bacterium | reverse complement strand
GGCAGTGGATGGATTACGGGAAAAACAAGCCCTGCACCAGGCAGGAGTATGCAGAAATGCTATCGGAGATTTCATAAGCCTCAATTAAGGTTCAGGTGATATATTGGGAAAAAGGAGGCTGATGCAATGAAGGTATTGCTGGCTGAGGACGAAAAGAGAATGAACCGGACCCTGTGCGAGCTTCTTCGGCAGGAGGGCTACGAGGCGGAGGGCTTTTTCAACGGCCGGGACGCCCTGGAGGCCATAGAGACCGGGGTGTACGATATAATAGTGCTGGACGTGATGATGCCGGAGCTCAGCGGCTTTCAGGTGGCCAAGGCCGCCCGGGCCGCCGGAATACGGACGCCTATCCTCATGCTCACCGCCAAGGGTGAGCTGGATGATAAGGTGGAGGGACTGGACAGCGGGGCCGACGACTATCTGACCAAGCCCTTCATGACGGCGGAGCTCCTGGCCCGGCTCCGGGCTCTGGGGCGCCGGAACCTGCCCACCAACGACGGCAGCCTGAGCTTTGAGGACCTGAGTCTGGACGTGAAGAGCGCCACCCTCTCCTGCAAAACCGGGAAAAGCGTCCGCCTGGGGGAGAAGGAGCTGCGGATTCTGGAGTATCTTATGGCCAACCGGGGCAGGGTCCTGACCCGGGAGCAGATTGCGGTAAAAATCTGGGGCTTTGAGAGCGATGCGGAGTACAACAACGTGGAGGTGTACATGTCCTTCGCCCGGAAGAAGCTGAGCTTCATCGGCTCAAAATGCGAGATAAAGGCCCTGCGGGGAATCGGCTACGAATTGAGGTGTCCCGATGTTCAATAAGACACGGCGGAGAATCGTTCTGGCCATCGTGCTGAGCCTGGTGGCCCTCATGGTGGTGACGCTGGCCACCATATTCATCTCCAACCGGCTTGCAGCGGAGCGGGAGAACTTTGAAATGCTCCGGACCTATGTGGAGCGCTACAGCCTCAATTCCCAGGGGCAGGGAAAGGGAAGCATGGGAAGTCCCGGCGGCCGGGGGCCCATGAACGATGAATACCGGTTCCGGCTCTCCACCTTTTACTCCGTGGCCTTCTCCATGGATGGGCAGGTCCTGGAGGTGAACGGGGGGGACAGCGGCCTGCAGAGCCGGGATGAGCTTCTGACCCTGGCCCAGGGCTTCCTGGACTCCGGCAGGGACCGGGGCACCGGCGGAAACATGGCCTTTATGGTGGAAAGGCGGGAGAGCTACACCCTTGTGGCCATGCTGGATATGGGTCTTACGGACCTGAGCCAGCAGACCCTTGTTCGGCAGATGCTCCTTGTGGGCGTCCCGGCCCTGGCGGTGCTGGTGGTGCTGGCGGTGCTCATAGCCCGGCGGATAGTCCGGCCTCTGGAGGAAAACGACGCCCGGCAGAGGCAGTTTATCTCCGACGCCGGGCACGAGCTGAAAACCCCCATTGCCGTCATGAGCGCCAATACGGAGCTTCTGCGGCGGCAGCTGGGGCAGAGCGAGTGGCTGGATAACATCGAATATGAGAACGGCCGCATGAAGGATCTGGTGAAGCAGCTTCTGGACCTGAGCCGGGCGGAGCGGGGAGACGCAGCCCGGGAACGGGTGGATTTTTCCCGGCTTACGGAGGGGGAAGCGCTGCCCTTTGAATCCCTGGCCTTTGAGAAGGGCAGGAGCCTGGAGAGCAGCATCCGGCCCGATATATTCGTGGCGGGAAACCCCAATCAGCTCCGGCAGCTGGTGAGCATACTTCTGGATAACGCCCTGGCCCACGGCACCGGGGGGGCCATAGAGCTGAGCCTCCGGGCGGAGAGGCACCGGGCGGTCCTGGAGGTCAAAAACCCGGCGGAGGAGCTTAAAAAGGAGCAGCTGGAGCACCTTTTCGACCGGTTTTACCGGACAGACCAGGCCCGGACCGATACCGGCGGCCACTACGGCCTGGGCCTTTCCATAGCCCGGGCGGTGGCGGAGAGCCACGGGGGCTCCATCCGTGCCTCCTGGCAGGAGGGGAAGGCGGTTTTCACTGCGGAGATACCAATTGTATTATAAATATACGGCTTCGGCGGGGTTTTTCACCCCGCCGATTTTTTTATGAAAAAGTTTAAAACCTTCAATTTTCGTTCAATCTTCGCAGCTATAATCATACTCGTAAGGCAGAGAACAAAGCCTTAACCCAAATCAAAACTTTTTAAGGAGGCACCAACAATGAAACGCAGAAACCACACCGGCAAGCTTATTGCCATAGCACTCAGTACTGTCCTGGCAGCGTCTGTGATGCTCTCTTCCCCCATATCTGCCCTGGCAGCAGGCACTGAAGAGACCGCAGAGCTCACCGCAGTCTACGACGTCACCGACGCCACAAGCTTCGTCTTCACGGACGAGGGCGTCACCGTAACCGAGGGGGCCTACACCGGCTACAAGCTGGACGGCACCTCCCTCACCATCAAGGAGAGCGGCACCTACGTACTCTCCGGCACCTGCAAAAACGGCTCCGTCACCGTGAAGAAGGGCGTCACCGGCGTGACCCTCATTCTGAACGGCCTGGAGCTGACCGCCTCCGCCACGGCGCCTATCACCTGCAACAAGGGCAGCCAGGTCACCATCGTGGCCGCCGCCGGCACCGTCAGCAGTCTGGCGGACGATCAGTACAACAACGACGATATCTACACCGACGAGACCCTGTACCCCAACATCGAGAACGCAGTTATCAAGTGCAAGGACGGCTCCAACGTGACCATCGCCGGCAGCGGCACCCTGAACATCGTTTCCAACGGCAAGAACGGCATCAAGGGCGGAGCGGACCTCTACGAGGAGGACGAGGAGGGCAACGCCACCGACGTCCTGGTCTCCGAGGCCTCCCTCACCATTAAGGACCTGACCCTGAACGTGACGGCCAATTTGAACGACGGCATCAAGAGCGACAAGCTTCTGAACATCCTCTCCGGCAGCATTACAGTCTCCGCCGCCGATGACGGAATCAAGTCCGACTACGTTATGAACATCGGCGCCGAGGGCACCGAGGGCCCCACCGTCACCGTAACCAAGTCCAACGAGGGCATCGAGGCCGCCACCCTGAACGTCTACTCCGGCAATATCACCGTAAACGCCTCTGACGACGGTATCAACGCCGCCAACTCCGACCTGACAAATCACAAGTTCAGCTATAACCAGTACGGCGGCTACGTGTACGTGAACGTGACCAACGGCGACGGCATCGACTCCAACGGCACTATCAATCTGATGGGCGGCACCCTGGAGGTCTACACCCCCTCCCAGGGGGACGGGGATCCTCTGGACGCTGACGGCGGCACCACCCTGGGCGGCGCCACCGTCCTGGCAGTGGGCAACCTGGCCATGGCCCAGGCCTACAGCGCCGGCACCCCCTACGTGACCTTCGGCTCTGCCTCCGGCGGCCAGATGGGCGGCAGAATGGGCGGCATGCAGAGCTCCAGCCAGACTCTTGTCACCGCCGGCAGCACCATCCAGATCACCGATGAGTCCGGCACCGTGCTCTATACCGGCAAGGCCCTCCGGAACGCCGTCTACATCCTCTTCGCAAGCCCCGAGCTGACGGCGGGCAGCACCTACACTCTGAAAAACGGCTCCTCCGCCGTCGCCTCCGCCTCCGCTTCCACCGCCTCTGCCGGCGGCATGGGCGGCATGGGCGGCAGAATGGGCGGCATGCAGGGCCAGATGGGCGGCAGGGGTCAGCAGTCCGACGCCTCCAGCTCCTTCGGCGGCCAGACGGACGGCATGCAGGGCCAGATGGGCGGCACCAATGATGCGCCCTCCGGCTTCGGCCGGGGCACAACTCCTCCGGAGCTGCCCGCCCAGGACCAGACCGGCGAAATGCCCGCCCAGGGCCAGACCCCAGACTTCCGCCAGGGCGGCATGCAGGCACAGCAGGGCAGGGAGGGCTTCTCCCGGGGCGGCATGAACCGCCAGACCCAGACCGAGGTCCCTGCAGATACCGAGGCCGGGGACTCCCAGCTCAACGCCGAGGAGGCCAGCTGGATAGTCCGGATGCTGGAATCCATCATAACCTTCCTCAAGAACACCTTCGGAATTCAATAAAAACCCCACATATCGGCGGCGGGTATTCACCCGCCGCCGATTTTTTCTTGCGAATAAGAAAAAAGAATGCTAAACTAAAAAAGAAGCGATATTTACGGAGGCGAGAGCGTGATAAGGATAGCCCTTGTGGAGGACGAAAAGGAATACTCCGACACCGTACTTGAATATATCGACCGCTTCGGCAGGGAGACCCACACCCCTGTGACGGCAGAGCTTTTCCGGGACGGCATGAGCTTTATTGATGAGTATGAGGGCAGCTTTGATCTTGTCCTCATGGATATCGCCATGCCCCATATGAACGGCCTGGAGGCTGCCCGGCGCCTGCGGGAGAAGGACAGCGTGGTGTGCCTTATATTCATAACCACCCTGTCCCAGTACGCCATCCGGGGCTATGAGGTGGACGCCCTGGACTTTCTTGTGAAGCCTGTGGGCTATGACCGCTTCGCCCAGAAGCTGGAAAAGGCCATCTTCTACATAAACGGCCGGAAAAGCCAGAGCTACAATATTGTCACCGCCACAGGCATGCAGCGGGTGCCCATCTCCGATATCCGCTACATTGAGAGCGCCAAGCACTACCTGGTGTTCCACGCCTCGGAGGAGTACCGCATGCGGGGCACCATAAAGGATGTGGCGGCCTTCTTCACGGAAAACGGCTTCTGCCGCATAAACAGCTCCCTTCTGGTGAATCTGAGCTATGTGGACGCCCTCCGGGGAAACGAGGCCCAGGTGGGCGGCGACGTGCTGCCGGTGGGAAGGGCATACAGAGGCGAGTTTATGAAGGCCCTGGCGGGCTTTATCGGCGGAGGTGCCCGGCCATGACGCTGAAGGAAATCTTTTCCATCGGGCTGTACCATGGGTATATTCCCCAGATTCTTCTGGCGGAGGCCCTTTTCACCCTGAAGCTCCGGCGGCGGGATAATTTCCCGGGCCGGCTCCTTATGGGTCTGCCGGTCTATCTTGTCATGAGCGTGGCAGTGCCGAATATTGTTGCCCACTACGTCTCCGGCTGGTTTTCAATTACGATTTTTGCCCTCTCTCTCATTCTGTGCTGCTTCCTGTTTGAGAACAGCTTCACGGATATCCTCTTCTGCTGCGTCTGCGCCCAGCTGACCCAGAATCTCTCCTACAACGTGGAAAACCTT
>JAFPTE010000156.1 GCA_017400415.1 Oscillospiraceae bacterium | reverse complement strand
GGTGCGAAGAGTATGGAGAAGAAAAAGAAAAGGGGCCTTCCCCTGTGGGCAAAGCTCCTCATTATTGTTCTGGCGCTTATTGCGGCCTTTCTGGCCTTTTCGCTCATAACCATCCGCTTTTTCGTGGGGGATTCCCTGACTCTCCAGGGTACCCTTGCCATGGCCGGCTACGGGGGCTTTCAGCTGCCGGAATGGTATAAGCATCTGGTCCTGAACGTGGACCGGTCCTATCCGGGCCTGCCTCAGCTCCCCACGGACCCGGCCCGCCGGGGGGATATGCTGGCGGATTATGAGAAATACATGTACGGCCGGACTCCCACGGAGGGCTTTGACACGGGCTTTGAGGTCATATCCTCGGAGGAGGTGTTCTCCGGCAGGGGAGAGAAGCGCACCGTGCGCATAACCGTCTCCAACGACCGGGGCAGCTTTTCCGCCAATATGCTCCTGGTTCTCCCCAAGGGTGCAAAAAACCGGCCGGTTTTCATCGGCGAGACCTTTTCGGAGCTGGATAAGGCCTTCGAGGGGAGCGAGTGGCCCTTTGAGATGCTCATTGACCGGGGCTATGCCGCAGCCGCCCTGTATTACGGCGACTGGGCCCCGGACGACCCGGAAACCTACCGGACCGGGGTCCTGCGGCTTTTTGAGGACGATACCCTCTCTGCCTACTCCGCCTGGGCCTTCGGCATCAGCCGGGGCATTGACTATCTGGAGAGCCGACCGGAGATAAACTCCGCCCGCATCGCCTCCGCCGGCCACTCCCGCCTGGCCCGGGTGTCCCTGTGGGCCGGAGCCTGCGACGGGCGCATCGCCCTGGCCACCGGCTCCTGCGGCGGGGGACTTCTCAGAAGCCCCGTCATGGGCCGCATCACCTCAGACGGCACCGATAACCACTGGTACACTCCGGAGCACCTGGCCTTTGAGGGCCGGGATAAGGAGCTGCCGGTGGATATGCACACCCTCTATGCCCTCATGGCCGGGCGGCACCTCTTCATCTCCATGGGCGAAAACGACCTGGCCTCGGACCCGGTGTCCATGTATGACGCCCTGCAGAGGGCCAAGGCCGTGTTCAGCGAGGGATACGGCCAGGGGGTCATACCGGACGGGGACTATTACGACCTTCCATATGACACGCCCTTTACCTCGGAGGGCATGGGCTTTGTGATCCACTCCGGTGGCCACAAGCTCACGGAGGAAGACTGGGAGAATTATATCGCCTATATGGAGGCCGTGGTGCCGGACAGGATAGACCTGGTCTCGGAGCATCAGGGCGAGACCGTGCAGCTGAATGACCCGGTGGTGACGGCCTACCTGAACATGAGCCTGGATGAGAGCCTGGATTACCTCCATGAGAATTACTACAAGGCCACCTTCGAGCCCCATGACGGCCAGGTTTTCCGCTTTCTGTGGAAGGGCGGGGAGGGGCCCTATACGGTGGAGTACTCCGCAAGGGAGGACTTCTCCGGCGCCGAGACCGCCCTTGCAGAGCGAAACCGCTTCCTGCCCGGCACCCTGCTGCCCGGTACCCGGTACTGGTGGCGGGTGACGGACTCAAAGGGCCTTGCCTCGGCAGTGGGCACCTTCGTGACGGCGCCGGGGCCCCGGCTCATTCTGGCCCGGGAGCGGCTTGACGCCTCCGGCGTCCGGAACGTCCGGGACCTGGGAGGCTACGAGACCGACAGCGGCAGGGTAATCCGCTACGGCATGCTGTACCGGGGCGGCATGCTCCTGTATCCCGCTGCGGCGGACTCCTACAAAAGCTCCACGCTGAACGACTACGGCCGCACCGTCCTTGAGCGGCTGGGCATCCGCACGGAAATCGACCTGCGGGACGAGAATGACGACGGGGGCCAGACCCAGGCGGCCATGCCGGGCTGGGACTATCTGAAGGTCACCTACCGGGGCTATACCTCCATCTTCCCCCAGAGCGTCTGGCCGGATACGGTGTACTCCGACAGCCGGTCTCAGAGCGCCTTCAATCAGATATTCACCCTCCTGTCCCGGGAGCAGAGCTACCCGGTCTACTTCCACTGCCTGGTTGGCCAGGACCGGACCGGCACCCTGGCCTATCTTATCCTGGGCCTTCTGGGGGCAGATTACGACGATATCACCCGGGACTATGAGCTGACCCAGTTCTCCGCCGCCGGCAGCGGCATGGACCGGCAGAAAAGCTGGACCTTCTCCGGCAGCGGCGTGCCCGCCGGGGTCCATACCCAGGACCGGGTCTGGGAGACCATGCACCAGGTGATGATGGACGCCTATGACACGGGCTCCGGCCGCCTCTCCGACGCCGTGGCAAACTACCTTATGACCGAGTGCGGCATTTCACAGAGGCAGATTGACTCCATCCGCAGGCTCCTTCTGACGGAGGGGTAAAAGGAGAAGCAGCAGGAGCCCTCCGCCCGGGAGCCTGCCGCCGTGCCCATCGAGCAGCTGCCGGACCTGCGGCCGGAGCCGGAGGAGCTGGGCTACGGGGAATATCTGGGGATATTTGACTGAAAAGGAGTGCGCCTTTTGAATTTCACGCTGGACACGGGCATATCTGCGGCGACGGTTTTCGTGCAGGGGCTTCTGAGCTTTTTCTCCCCCTGCGTGCTGCCCCTGCTGCCCATATACATGGGCTACCTGGCGGGCACCGCCGGCAGGGAGGAGGGAAAGGCCTCCCGGGTGAGAACGGCGGTGAACACCCTGTTTTTCGTCCTGGGCATAAGCTTCGCCTTCTTCCTTCTGGGCCTGGGCATGACCGCCCTGGGCCGCTTTCTCTCGGACCACCGGACCCTGCTGACTCAGCTGGGGGGCGTTCTGATTCTGCTCTTCGGCCTTTATCAGCTGGGTGCCTTCGGCTCCGTGGGCTTTATGGAGGAGGAGCGGCGGCTGCCCCTCGCTCTGGATAAGCTGGCCATGTCGCCCCTGACGGCCCTTCTCATGGGCTTCGTTTTCAGCTTCGCCTGGACCCCCTGCGTGGGCCCCGCCCTCTCGTCCGTGCTCATAATGGCGGCCTCCTCCGCCACGGCAGGCAGGGGCTTCCTTCTGGTGGGGGTATATACCCTGGGCTTTGTGCTGCCCTTCCTGGCGGCGGGCCTTTTCGGGGCGGCCATACTGGACCTTTTCAGAAAGCACCGCAGCGCAGTGAAGTACACCGTCAGAATCGGCGGCGTCATAATGGTCATCGTGGGCCTTCTCATGATAACGGGGGCCATGGACCGCATATCGGGCTTCTTCGCCGGAGCGCAGGAGCCTCCGGCAGAGGCAGGCGAGGCCGTCAGAGCGGACCCGGAGCCGGATCCGGATGCGGTGCCCGCCCCGGACTTTCAGCTTACGGACCAGTACGGCGTGAGCCATAAGCTTTCGGACTATAAGGGCAAGACGGTGTTTCTGAACTTCTGGGCCACCTGGTGCCCGCCCTGCCGGGCGGAGATGCCCTATATCCAGGCCCTTTACGAAAAGTACGGCCCGGAGGGCGACGTGGCTATCCTGGCTGTGGCAAGCCCCGGCATCGGCAGCGAGACCGACCTGGCGGGGGTCACTGCCTTCCTTAAGGAGAACGGCTACACCTATCCGGTGCTTATGGACACCACCGGGGAGATAATGTCGGCCTGGCGCATAACGGCCCTGCCCACCACCTTTATGATAGACGCAAGGGGCAATATCTACGGCTATGTGCCCGGGGGTATGGACCAGGAGACCATGCAGAGCATAATCGACCAAACCATAGCAGGAGCTTCAAATTGAACCCACTGCGTTGGGCTTCAATTTGAGCTTCTTGCGCTCCATCGCAGCCGGCAAAGGGCGCCGGCTTTGGTCGGCGCAAGGGCGGCGCCATAGGGCCGCCTGAAGGTGTTTTCGCCGGGGCAGAGCTCCGGCGAAAACGATTAAAAACGGGCAGCAAAAAGCTTGAGCCCGGCAGCATAAGCTGCCGGGCTTGTATTATCTCTCGAAGAGCTTCAGAAGGGTCCGCTTTATCTTCTCTGCCTTGCCGGAGTAGGGGTGCTCCCGGAGGGGGAGATTCAGGCGGGTACTGCCGTAAAGCACGGTCTGGGGGTGGGTGAACTCCCGGAAGCCCCAAACGCCGTGGTAGGCCCCCATGCCGGAGTGGCCCGTGCCGTTGAAGGGCACGCCCTTTACCATCATGTGGATGCACACCTCGTTGACGCAGCCGCCGCCGTACTGCTGGGTCTGCATGACTCTCTCCGCCCACTTGAGGTCGGAGGTGAAGATATACATGGCCAGAGGGTGCTCCCGCCGGGCGATGATGTCCAGAATGTCGTCCACCCGGTTGTCGTCAAAGGGCACCACCGGCAGGATGGGGCAGAAGAGCTCGTGCTGAACGATGTCCTCGTCGGGCCCCACGGGGTAGATGACGGTGGGGGAGAAGCGGTTGGCCTCCCGGTTTCCAGTGCCGCCGAAGACAATGCGGTCGGCGTACCGGTCGGAGATTTTCTGGCACTTGTCGTAGACGGCGGAGGTGATGAGCTTGGGGTACTCCGGGTTATCCTCCGGCTTTTCGCCGATCTGGCGGATAAACTCCGCCTTCAGAAGCCGGAGAAACTCCTCCGAAACCTCCCGGGCAACGGCAATCTGGTTTATGTTTATGCAGATCTGGCCGGCGTTGCAGAGCTTGAAGAAGGCAATTTTCCGGGCGGCGTCCTTAAGGTCGGCGTCCCGGCGGATGATGCACCAGTTGCCGGTCTCGCCTCCCAGCTCCAGAGCCACGGAGGTGAGGTTTTCCGAGGCGGCGGCCAGCACGTGCTTTGCAACCGCCGGGGAGCCCGTGTAGAATATCTTGTCGAACCGCTCCGCCAGGCACATATCCGCCACGTCGTGGCCCCCGTCGATAACTGTCACGTACTCCGGGGGGAAGGTGGCGGCGATGAGCCTTTTAAGGGCCCGGGTGCTGGCGGCGGATTTGGAGCTGGCCTTTATAACGGCGGTGTTGCCGCCGCTCAGGCTTGCGGCCAGAACGCCGAGAGTCAGGAGCATGGGGAAGTTGAAGGGGCTTATGATGTGGGAAACGCCGTAGGGCAGCTTGTAGACCTTGGTGACGGTGCTGGGAAAGCACATAAGACCGGAGAAGTGCCATTCGGGCTTTGCCCATTTTCTGATGTCCCGGAGAATCTCGTTTATCTCCACGATGATGGGCCCCAGGTCGCACAGGTAGGCCTCAATGGGGCTCTTGCCCAGGTCCTCGTAAAGGGCCGCCTCCAGCTCCTCCCGCCGGTCAAGGACCGCCTGCCGGAGCCTTTTGAGCTGGGCAATGCGCCAGTCCACGTCCATGGTCAGGCCCTTCCGGAAAAACTCCCGCTGGGCCTCAACGATTTCGTGTATCTCTTCCTGGGTGTAAGGCATATCAGTACCCCCTTCTTATCTGGTCCAGGAGCATCCTTATCTCGCTGTCGGAAAGGGTCCTGGAGGGTGAGTAGTTTATGGAGTCCGCATCTATCATCTCCGTCAGCCGGTCGTAGTCGCTCTCCCTGAGGGCATCGCAGCCCTTTTCCAGGCCGCACTGCTCCAGAAGCTGACGGAGGGCCAGAATGAACTTGTCCGAGGCCGCCTCCGGGCTGTCCTCCGGCCCGGCCATGCCGCAGTGGAGCGCCAGGGCCGCCAGCTCCTCGTACCGCCAGCTCTCCTGAGCCGCCACCACGGGCACCAGGCAGTAGGCGATGGCCTTGCCGTGGGGTATGTGGTACAGTCCGCCGATGGAGTGGGCGAAGGCGTGGACGTAGCCCGCCAGCTGGGTGTTTATGGCGTTGCCGCCGTAGTGGGCCGCCAGCAGGGTGGCCTGCCGGGCATCAACATTGTGGGGATTTTCAAGAAGCAGGGGGATGTTCTCAAAAATGAGGCGCACGCACTCCCGACTCTTCCGGATATCCTCCTCCGTGGAGCCCACGTCTGCCAGAAGACCCTCCAGCCCGTGGCTCAGAGCGTCCACGGCGCACCAGACCGTGACGGCCTTCGGGGCGTTCACGATAAGCTCGCTGTCCAGAATAACGTGGCTCACGTCCAGGCCGATGACCACGGTGGAGTGCTTCACCC
>JAFPTE010000155.1 GCA_017400415.1 Oscillospiraceae bacterium | reverse complement strand
GGCGAAGAAGTACCCGGCCAGGGTGAAGAACACCCCGAAGATAAGGGACAGGACCACGGCGGTGTGGACCGCCTCGTGGACCCGCTGCTCCTCCCGGGCCCCGTAATGCTGGCTTATGACCACGCCGGCGCCGGAGGCCAGGCCCATGAAGGCGCCGATAAGGGTGTAAATGGCGTTGCCCGTGGAGCCCACGGCGGCCAGAGCCTGCATGCTGACAAAGCGGCCCACCACAATGCTGTCCACGGTGTTGTAAAGCTGCTGGAAGATATAACCCACCATCAGAGGCAGGGAGAAGGCGATAAGGTGGCCCGCAATGCCGCCCTCCGTCATCAAAACGGCGTTCTTTTTCATGTTTTCCTCTTTTTCTCAGACTGCAATACATCTTATTACTTTCGCCTCCCGCTGTCAAATCCCAAAGCGACAAAAATTCTGCAGAAAATCCGAAAAAAACTATTGACAAATCCGGTTTAGTGATTTAATATGATGAAGCAAACCGATGATTCAGAGAAGTAAGCGCAGTTTTGACCTCCGAAGCGAGCCGCAGGCGGTGTGAGTGCGGTGAGGGCAGCGTGCCGAATGGACTGATGAGGGCGCACCGATGGTCCCGGGGCCGGGGCAGGTAGGATGCGACGGTATTCCTCCGTTATCAAGGGAAGGCCCCGTGCAGGCGGGGAATGAGTGGGCGCAAAGCGCCAATTTGGGTGGCACCGCAGAGACTATGTCTTTGTCCCGAAGGAACTTCACTTCGGAGACAAGGGCTTTTTTTATTGCCCGGCTCCGAAAATACAAGTAAAGGAGAAAAACACCATGGCAAACGAGAAAATCCCCTACAAGATTTATCTTACCGAAGAGGAGATGCCCAAGACCTGGTACAACGTCCGGGCGGATATGAAGAACAAGCCCGCACCCCTGGTCAACCCCGGCACCCTTCAGCCCATGAAAGCAGAGGAGCTGGCCCCGGTCTTCTGCGACGAGCTCATTAAGCAGGAGCTTGACAACGACACCCGCTATTACCCCATCCCGGAGGAGATACTGAGCTTCTACAAGATGTACCGCCCCTCCCCCCTGGTCCGGGCCTACTGCCTGGAGGAGAAGCTCCAGACCCCGGCAAAGATCTACTACAAGTTTGAGGGCAACAACACCTCCGGCTCCCACAAGCTGAACTCCGCCATCGCCCAGGCCAACTACGCCAAGAAGCAGGGCCTGCGCGGCGTCACCACCGAGACCGGAGCGGGTCAGTGGGGCACCGCCCTTTCCATGGCCTGCGCTTACCTGGGCCTGGACCTGAAGGTCTTCATGGTGAAGGTCTCCTATGAGCAGAAGCCCTTCCGCCGGGAGGTCATGCGGACCTACGGCGCCAGCGTGACCCCCTCTCCCTCCGACACCACCAACGTGGGCCGGAAGATTCTGGCGGAGCACCCGGACACCACCGGCTCCCTGGGCTGCGCCATTTCCGAGGCCGTGGAGGTGGCCGTATCTAATCCCGGCTACCGCTACGTCCTGGGCAGCGTTCTGAACCAGGTGCTGCTGCACCAGTCCGTCATCGGCTGCGAGACCAAGATAGCCCTGGATAAGTACGGCATCACCCCGGATATCATCATCGGCTGCGCCGGCGGCGGAAGTAACCTGGGCGGCCTTATCTCCCCCTTCATGGGCGAGAAGCTCCGGGGCGAGAAGGATTACCGCATCATCGCCGTGGAGCCCGCCTCCTGCCCCAGCTTCACCCGGGGCGTCTACGCCTACGACTTCTGCGATACCGGCATGGTGTGCCCCATGGCCAAGATGTACACCATGGGAAGCGGCTTCATCCCCTCTGCCAACCACGCCGGCGGCCTGAGGTACCACGGCATGAGCCCGGTCCTGAGCCAGCTCTATCATGACGGCTACATGGAGGCCGTCAGCGTGGAGCAGACCAAGGTGTTCGAGGCCGCCGAGTACTTCGCCCGGACCGAGGGCATCCTGCCCGCTCCCGAGTCCAGCCACGCCATCCGGGTGGCCATCGACGAGGCCCTGAAGTGCAAGGAGACCGGGGAGGAGAAGACCATCGTCTTCGGCCTCACGGGCACCGGCTACTTCGACCTGGTGGCCTACCAGAAGTTCAATGACGGCCTTATGACCGACAGTATCCCCACCGATGAGGAGCTGGCCGCCTACCGCCAGACCCTTCCCCCTCAGCCCAAGTTCTGATAACAGCTATCCCCGGTCCTGGCGGACCGGGGAGTTTTTTCAACTGACGGTTGAGTCATTTCAAAGGAGCTTCGCTTGCAAATATGCCCGTTTCCTGTTACTATATATCCGCCGGCAGGAAATAACATGAGGTGATAAAAATGGAAATGGGATATAAAATCAAAAAGCTGCGCTGCGCCGCCTCACTGACCCAGGAGGCCCTGGGCGAAAGGCTGGGAGTCAGCGCCCAGTCCGTCTCCAAGTGGGAGACCGGGGCTGCTCTGCCCGACATAACCCTGCTGCCCGTTATTTCCCAGGTGCTGGGGGTCAGCATTGACGAGCTCTTCGACCTGACCAAGGAGGCCAAGCTCCGTCGGCTGGAGAGCCGCATGGACCGGGAGGAGGAGCTGCCGCCGGACGTGTTCCGGGAGTATGAGGATATGCTGCTGGAGGGACTTGAGGACGAGAAGGAGAAGGATGAGTCCCTGCGGCTCCTGGCGTACCTGTACCACCACCGGATGCTGGCGGACGGTAAGCGGGTGAGCCTCTACGGCCGGGAGCACATCCGCCGGAACCCGGCAGCCAAGGAGTGCCAGTGGCTTATCGGCGACAGCGAGCGCCACCGGGTCTGGGACTGGAACGTATACAACCACTCCGGCGCCATCGAGTTTTACCGGGAGGTCATAGCCGGGGATAAGGCCGAGCCCAAATCTGCCCTGCCATATTACTACCTCCTTGACCAGCTCCTTGCGGACCACAGAACGGAGGAGGCCCGCCGGGTCCTGGCGGAGTTTAAGACCCTTCCCGGCCACAAGCCCATGATGGCCCTGGTGTACGAGGCCCACATCGCCCTGGCGGAGTTTGACAGGCCCCGGGCGGAGGCTGTATTCCGGGCGGGCATGGAGAAGTGGGGGCAGGACGAGGGCTTCCTCTTCGAGAAGGCCCAGTTCCACGCCCATCTGTGCCAGTACGACAAGGCCGTGGAGTGCTACGAGGCCTCCTGGGCCCTGGACACCCAGAGGCCCCGGTTCTGGGACGCCCTCCAGGGCATTGCGGTGATATACGAGATTCAGGGCCGGTACAGGGAGGCTGCCGGGACCTGGGACCGGATCATTGAGTGCCTCCGGGACGAGTGGGGCATGACGGAGGAGACCGCCTGCCAGGAAGCAAGGCGTGAGCGGGACAGACTGCTGGCAAAGCAGTAAGGACGCAGAAAAGAAAAAAGGCCCGGGGCTGGATTCCAGCCCCGGGCTTTGTGCTTTATGCAATTGCTTCTGTCTCGGCAGAGCCGGCTTCCTCCTCAGCGGACTCCGCTGCGAGGATTTCCTTTGCCTGGCGGAGCACCTCGTCGGCGTAGGCCTTCTCGTCGGCGGTGCGGTTTTCCGGGTTGTATTCCGGGGTCTTCTCAAGAGTCTCGGATATCTCCTTGAGCCTGGCGGAGGCGTAGGCAATGGCGAAGGCGTTGTAGGAATCCGGTTCCTCGGCGTCATCCTCCTCGGCCAGCTCCTTGTACTGCCGTGTCAGGTCCAGGTACTCGTCCATGAGCTCCTTGAAGTCCCGGCGCAGATCCAGCCTGCGGACCTGGAAGCCGCCATCCTCGCCGGCGGTCCAGACGTAGAAGCCCTCTTCCACGACCTCGCCCAGGTCCCCTGTGACGGCCAGGGTAAAGTTCAGCTCCTTAAGCTCGGCGGAGCCGGTCTCCTCGGCCAGGGACTCCAGGTCCACGGAGAAGCTGCCGATGGTCTGGGCGCCGCTGGGGAGGGCGCCGCTCCAGCTGTGGAAAAGCTTTGTGCCGGAGACGGTCAGGTCCTTCACCTCAAAGGACAGAGCGGCCTCCTGTTTGCTTTCAACCTTGTTCTTTATGTAGAAGGTGAAGACGAAGGAGTCGGTGAAAATCTCGTTGGGCTGGGCCTTCAGCAGGATGAAGGTGCACTGGTCAGTGTCCAGCAGGGTGATTTCGCTGTCATAGACGGGCCGGGCGGGAACCACTACGTCCTCCGGGTCCATGCCGGTGGGGTAG
>JAFPTE010000154.1 GCA_017400415.1 Oscillospiraceae bacterium | reverse complement strand
CGACCCAGAAAAAGATGATATCGTAGCCGGTGACCATGACGCTGGTGGGATAGAAGTAATCCAGGTCCGGGTTCTTTTCCGGCCAGCCCATGGTAGAGAAGGGCCACAGAGCGGAGGAGAACCAGGTATCCAGCACGTCCTCTTCACGGGTCAGACTCTCGCAGCCGCACTTTTCGCACTTGGTGGGGTCTTCCCTGCTGACGTTGATATGTCCGCACCTGTCGCAGTACCAGGCGGGAATCTGATGGCCCCACCAGAGCTGGCGGGAAATGCACCAGTCATGGACGTTGTTCATCCAGTTCAGATAGGTCTTGGAGAAGCGCTCGGGGATGAACTTGATGGTGCCGTCCTCAACAACACGGATGGCCTCCTTGGCGAGAGGCGCCATTTTAACAAACCACTGGGCGGAAATCAGGGGCTCCACGTCGTTATGGCAGCGGTAGCAGGTACCCACATTGTGGCTGTAATCCTCAACCTTTACCAGGTAACCCTCTCTCTCCAGGTCCTCAACTATCTTCTTGCGGCACTCATAGCGGTCCATTCCCTCGTAGGCGCCGCCGTTTTCGTTGATGGTGCCGTCATCGGCAATGACACGGATGACCTCCAGATTGTGGCGGAGGCCCACCTCAAAGTCGTTGGGGTCGTGGGCCGGGGTCATCTTCACGGCGCCGGTGCCGAAGCCGATTTCGCAGTACTCATCGCCGACGATGGGTATTTCACGGCCCACCAGGGGCAGCACGCAGGTCTTGCCGATAAGATGCTTGTGCTTCTCATCCTCAGGATTCACTGCAACGCCCGTATCACCCAGCATGGTCTCCGGGCGGGTTGTGGCAACGACTATATCGCCGGAGCCGTCGGAGAGCGGGTAACGGATATGCCACAGGTGGCCGGGCTTGTCCACGTACTCCACCTCGGCGTCGGAGAGGGCTGTGAGGCAGTGGGGGCACCAGTTGATTATGCGGCTGCCCTTGTAAATGTAGCCCTTCTCGTAGAGGGAGACGAAATTCTCCCGGACGGCCTTTGCGCAGACCTCGTCCATGGTGAAGCGGCTCCGCTCCCAATCGCAGGAGACGCCCAGCTT
Source organism: Oscillospiraceae bacterium (assembly GCA_017400415.1). Classification (GTDB taxonomy): domain Bacteria; phylum Bacillota; class Clostridia; order Oscillospirales; family Oscillospiraceae; genus RUG626. The sequence continues at coordinate 4,171 of JAFPTE010000154.1, read as the reverse complement.
CTTCTGCTGCTCAACAATGCGGCTGCCGTACTTTTCCTTCCAGGCCCAGACACGCTCCAGGAACTTTTCACGGCCCAGGTCATAGCGGGTCAGGCCCTCGTTCACACGGAGGTCCTCCTCGACCTTTATCTGGGTTGCGATGCCGGCGTGGTCGGTGCCGGGCAGCCACATGGCATTGTAGCCCTGCATGCGCTTCTCGCGGATAAGTATATCCGGCAGGGTGCAGTCCAGGGCGTGGCCCATGTGGAGCTGACCGGTCACGTTGGGTGGCGGCATAACGATGGAGAAGGGCTTTTTCTTTTCGTCACGCTCGGCGTGGAAGTAGCCCTTTTCCAGCCACATGTCATAGATTTTCTTCTCGACCTCTTTCGGGTCATACACCTTCGGAAGTTCTTTCATATTGCACCCCTTAAAAAAAAAGCGTCCTGAGAAAATCTCAGGACGCAATAAAATACGCGGTACCACCTGAGTTCGCCATAAGGCGCACTCCAAAGCCTTTAACGCAGGACATACGGCGGGGACTGACTGTTCATCCTCGCAGCTCCGGGGCGACAATTCGGAAGCTCGGGTAAAGCCTTGCACCGTCCGGCTTCTCTCTTAACCCGGGGAAAACCTACTTCCTCCCCTTCTCAGCTATTCAGCTTAGTGATTATATTAAAAACATCGTCGTTTGTCAAGAGAATAAGTTACTTTTCGTAAATATCAATCATCCTGGCGGCGCCGTCCTGCTTATAGTGGATGCGTACGCCGTCATCAAGAACAAAAACAGGCTCGGATTCGGGACGGAAGCTGCAGAGGCTCTTATAGAGCTGCTTCTTTTCCTCGCTGTAAAGGCCCATGTTGTCCGAACAGAGGTACACGCCGCCTATAAGCCGGTCCAGCTGTGCCAGATTCAGCTTCTGCTTCTCCGTCAGGCTTATATTGTCGTCCCGCAGGAAGAACACATCCGGGTCAGACAGAAATGCACGGCCGTTGAGCTGACGGCGGAAGATGCTGGTCTCCATGGCGTGCTTTGTGCTGACTCTCTCCCGGTGGGTGATTATCATATAGGCCTTGTCGTCCCAGTCCAGGCTCACGTCGCAGCTGACCCGGCAGTACTCCACCAGGCCGAAGGCTGTCATTACGGGCACGCCGCAGCCCAGGATGGCGTGGTCGCCGCAGACCTCACGGAGGAGCCGCATGGCACGGATCATCCTCCCTCCACGGCTTTCACGCTCGTTTCCGAAGGGTGCAGCGCCGTAGAGGAAGTCCAGCTTCACCAGGTCAAAGCCCCACTCGTCAAAAACACGGCGGAAGGTCCTGCGGATATAGTCCTCCACCTCCGGATTGTCAATATCCAGGGAGTAGAAGCCGCCCCAGTTGATGCCGTCAAACCAGGGCTTGCCGTCCACCTTCAGAAGCCAGTCCGGATGGTAAAGCTCGATATCGGACCCAACCTTGGCCACAAAGGGCGCCAGCCAGAGCCCGGCCTTGAAGCCCTTGCCGTGGATTGCGTCCACAACGGTTTTCAGCCCGTTGGGGAACTTCTGCTCGTCCACGAAGAGCCAGTCTCCCACGTGCTTTTCCCAGCCGTCGTCCACCTGGAAAAGGTCACCGGGCTCCATTACGCCGGTGCAGCCCTCCAGGTCGGCCATAATGCTGGCCTCGGATATGTCCTCATAGCGGTTATACCAGCTGGAGTAGCCCTTGATGGGCTCTGCGGTTATGGGCTTAACTCCCATGGCCTCAAACCAGCCGTCAAAGACCTCCTTCTCGGAGCCGGAGGCAAAGAAGAGGTCAAAGGCCCTGTATGCTCCGCCGCAGCGGACCCCCTCGCAGTCACGCTCGATGCGAAGAAGGCCCATATTGGTGTCCAGTCGGAAAATCGTGTAGCCCGGCTCCTCGTCCAGGGAGGCAAAGAGGCGGTAAAAATCGCCGTCACGGACGTAGCCGTAGCTCTCTCCGTGGAATACCCCGGCCGTATATGGGTACTCAACAAAGTGGTAATCACCGTACCGGTCAAAATGATACTTTTCAATGAGCTGTGGCGGCAGACCGTTAAGGCCCCGCAGCTTTTCAGACCTGCGATATTCCTTGCAGTAGGTCCAGGTCTGGAATCCGTTCAGGAACGACTTCTCGGCGTTGTGAACGGGGAAATGGAGCTTGCCGGTTAGCTTTTTGATAAAACCCTCAGGCAGCTCAAGCTCCAGATGAAAGGGGCCCTCCCCTATTTCCTTCTGGCCCACGATAGCCGTGAGCCCGCCGGTGGTCTGGACCTCGGCCCGATATTCAAACTTAACCATTCTTTCTCCTCTCGGCAAGCTCGTCGCTGATCTCAAGGACCTTTTCGTCAGTGAGGATGAACTTCTTCCGGAACCAGAATATGGCCACAAAGAGCACGATTATGGGGATGATGGTCATTGTCATGCGAAGACCCACCTTTGCGCCGCTCTCCACCATCTCGGAGTAGATGACCTTATTCTGGGCGGCATACTCCTCGATGGTAATTCCGGCGGCCTCCGCAGCGGCCTTGACCTTATCCTCGATGTTGGTGATGCCGGTGAACTGCAGGCAGATGGAGGCCACAAAGGCCGCCACGCCGCTGGCCAGCTTCACCACAAAGGTCTGCATGGAGAAGATGACGGACTCGTCTCTGGTGTTGTTTTTCAGCTCGCCGTAATCGACGGTGTTGGCCAGGAAGACCGTGGTCAGGATGTTCAGAAGTCCTGCTGCGGCAAAGATGAAGAAGCCGGGGATGAAGAGCAGGAACACATTGGCCATGTTGGTAAAGGCAAGGCCCAGAAGCACTGCGTAGCCTGCAATGGACATAAACAGGCAGATATAGAAGATCCGGGTGTTGGAGAGCTTCAGGCCGTTGCGCAGGAAGGGATACAGGGCCATCATGGAGAGGATCTGTATTCCGCCGCCGAAGGTATTGAAGAGAGTATAGCTTCCGTCCCAGCCGGCGCCGCCGAAGTCATACTTGAAGAAGTAGAGGACCAGGTTGGAGGTTATATAGATGGAGGAGTTGATAAGTACAATGGCGATGGTGACAGTCATGGCCTGGTCATTGCGGATAAGGGCCTTGAACATATCGCCCACGGATACGGTCTGCATTTCCGCAGTGGACTTTTCCTTGATTTTGATGCAGGTAATGACGGTGAAGATGACGAACAGCACGGATACGATGAGGGAAAACCACTTGAAGCCCTCAATCTCAGCGGCCTTGGAGTCGCCGCCGCCCAGTGCGTGGACGGTCATAACGGTGATGATGGTAATTATGGCGCTGCCCACGCCGGCGCAGGAACGGGCCAGGGTGGTGAGGCCCTCACGCTCCTTGCCGCCCTCCGTAAAGGCGGGTATCATGGACCAGTAAGGAATATCCATCATGGTGTAGGTGACGCCCCAGAGGATGTAGGTCACTGCGGCATAGGCAACCAGTCCGGCCCCGTCCAGGGTGGGAGGGCATGCAAACATCAGATAGAGAATAACTGCGTTTGTGAGGGTGCCGATAAGGAGCCAGGGACGGAACTTGCCCCAGCGTGTCTTTGTCTTGGCAACGATAACGCCCATGACGGGGTCATTGAAGGCGTCGAACACACGGGCGATCAGCAGGATAACGCCCATTGCAATGGCATTGACACCCATAACATCCTGGAAATAATAGAGCACATAGCTCGCTGAGAGCATGTACACCATGTCTTTGCCCACGGCGCCGAGACCGTAGGCTATTTTTTGCCCGAGAGTCAGATTGCTTTTCATCCTTTTAACCTCCGATATTGTGTTGTGCTCATAAAGAGCCAAACGTTTCATCCCCTATATTTTACACATAAACCAAAATATTTCAATATAAAAAAGCGACTTTTGTGAATTTGACGGAGAAAATGCAGGAAAAATCCCGGCATATGCTGCCGGGATTAATACAGGTCACAGGAACATTGATACGCACAAGAGCTTTGCGAGCTCGGCCCTTGAGATTCTGTTTTTCGGCAGAAGCCTGCTGCCGGAGCCGTTAACAACGCCCTTCTCAATAAGAACTGCAACGGCTTCCCTGGCGTACTTGGAAACGGAGCCGCCGTCAGTGAAGGAGGCGAGGAACTCCGCCGGGTCGTCGGTCTGCTCGGAGAAATATGCCCGCCAAAGGAAGGTGAAGGCCTGCTCACGGGTCAGATAACCGTTGGGATTGAACTTG
>JAFPTE010000153.1 GCA_017400415.1 Oscillospiraceae bacterium | reverse complement strand
GTCTTCGTAAGAGATTCCGCATCTGTCTTCTGGATATTGCATCCATTCCTGCCGTCGGTTCGTCAAGCAGCATGATCTCCGGATCCGTCAACAATCCGCGGCAGACCAATCTTGCAGGAGGGGGTGTTGCCGCAGTGGAAGCCCCTGAAGGTATCCGTCAGGGTATAGTCGAACTTGCCCTTGATGTCCTTCTCCCACATCTGGGCGGGCACGGAGTTGTTGATATCCAGGATGGTGACGGCGTCGCCGGTGATGCAGGAGCCGATGTACTCGGAGAGCGCGCCGTAAATGTCCACCTCGCAGGAGACGGGGATGCCGCGCGCGGCAAGACGGCTGTTGACGTAGCAGGGCTCGAAGCCGAACTCTTTCGGGAAGGCGGGCCAGCACTTGTCGGCGAAGGCTACGTACTTTCTGGCGCCCTTGTGATTCTCGGCCCAGTCCAGCAGAGTCAGCTCAAACTGCGCCATCCGGGGCAGGAGGGAGGGGTAGTTGTTGCCGGTGACGCCCAGCTCGGCGGCCATATCGGCGCAGACGGCGGGAATCCTGGGGTCGTCCTTGTGCTCACGGTAGGAGACCAGCAGGTCCAGCTCGGAGTTCTCCTCAATCTCCACGCCCAGCTCGTAGAGGCCCTTGATGGGGGCGTTGCAGGCGAAGAAGTCCTGGGGCCTGGGGCCGAAGGTGATGATTTTCAGGTTCCTGACGCCGATGACGGCTCTGGCGATGGGGACAAAGTCCTCAATCATCTTTGCAATGTCGCCGGCGGTGCCCACGGGGTACTCGGGAATGTAGCCCTTCAGGTGGCGCATGCCCAGGTTATAGGAGCAGTTCAGCATGCCGCAGTAGGCGTCGCCACGGCCATTAATCAGGTCCCCGTCGCCTTCTGCGGCGGCGGCGAACATAACGGGTCCGTCAAATTCCTTGGCGATAAGGGTCTCCGGGGTCTCGGGGCCGAAGTTGCCCAGGAAGACCACCAGGGCGTTGCACTCCGCCGCCTTCACGTCGGCCACGGCCTTAAGCATGTCCTTCTCGTTTTCAACGGTGACGGGGCAGTTGTAGATCCGGCCATTGCAGGCCTTCACAATGTTCTCCCGGCGGGAGATGGAAAGGCCGATGGGGAAGCAGTCACGGGAGACGGCGATTATGCCGAGCTTTACCTCAGGGATGTTTGTCATTTTATTGTACCTCCGTTTTGATGTCGATGTTTTCGCCGGTAAGGCCCACAAAGGCGCCGGCGGCTGCCTCGGGAGCCTCCGGGTGGGCGATGAGCCACTTGTTCCGGGCCCTCAGGAGCCGGTCCTCCGGGCAGCGGGGGTCAAAGGCGGGCTTATAGGTGTTGGTGCCCCGGGGCAGAGCCACGGCCACCCGGAAGCCCTCTTTTTCATCGGTGTGGCAGGGGGCGTAGTGGAGGGTGGTGGAATAGATCTCCACCGGCACTCCGGCGGGCACACGGAAGGCCACCACCCGGCCCGTGTCCAGCTTAAAGTCCGGGTCCACGTCCTCCATCCGGGCCAGGAGCAGGATGAAGTCACCGGTGCCGATGTTCACCTCGCTGTCCCGGTGGTACTCCAGGCAGTCCAGCCTTGTGTTGCGGCCCCAGCACATGCCCAGCTGAATGGGCATGCCGCCGTAAACTCTCTCGCCCAGCTCCCGGTAAATGGCTGTGTTTTCCAGGCTTGCAATGCCGGGCTGATAGGTTTTGCCCCTCTCCGGCAGGTCGATTTTGCCCATGGCCTCCAGGAGGGGGGCCGTATCGTAGCCCTCCAGCACCCGGCCGTAGGGCCTGAAGCAGGGATTCAGAACGGAATAGATCTTCATATGTGCAGACTCCTTTTTGGTTCTGACTTTAATTGTATAATAGCCCCTCCCGTCGGTTTTTTCAAGGATATATCTGCACTCAGCATACTGACAATCTTGCGATTTTCACCTGGGAAATAAGAATGGAGCGAGGAGAAACACGCTGCAGAGAAATAAAACCCGGCACGATGAACTTTGTTTAGAAAACCCCATTTTACCTATTGACACATAATGTGGGTTATGATATAGTAATACCACACAGGTCGGTTAAATCTATTATTATGGAGCATACTTTATGAAGCTTAGATTACTATCATGTGCGGTGGCCTTAGCCCTGCTGGTCTCCTGTTCCGGGCCGGTTGAAGAAAACGAAGCAGGACAGCCGAATACGCCTCCGGCCCCGGACTTCACCACCTCTGAATATCTCCCTGAATATGACTGTCCAGACTACGCCCCGGCAAGAGTTGGAGCGCCGTTTGGATTTTCTTTATATAATGGGCACGCTTTCTTCACCGGCATTAAGGACACTGAGAATACCTACAAATACTATACTGAGCTTGGCTCCGGAGTTAATTACGCCTTCTGCGCAAAGCCCGAGTGCACTCACGACAGCAAAGACTGCCAGGCCTATTCTACCAACAGCGCCATCAGCTATTATGACGGCAATTTTTACTATCTCTCCCCCGTCCCCTCAAGGAGCCCGGCCTATCCCGGCCAGGAGGAAACGGTTATAATTAAGCGGCCCGCAGACGGCTCTGCGCAGACTGTTGCAAAGTATGTACATGACGATGAGGTTTACAGCTCTCATAACGGTTCATTTGAATCAAGATTCATTCACAGGGGTTTCTATTACAGGATCGGCAGTCAGAACATTGTTGTTGACAGTGTGCCGAAAAAACAATTCTATATTCTCTCCTGCCCCATTTCCTTTGAAAAGAATTTTCAGGTGCTTTATGAGGAGGAGTATACCGGCTCCGAAACCCTGTATGTTCGTGCCGTTGGCAGCAGCATTTATATCCTAACCTATCGCAGCGAACAAGGAACCTATGATACTCTCCTGCGCAGATTCGACACCGCAGCGAATACCCTGGAAACCCTTTATTCCTCCAGTGAAAGAAGCAACATTTATGACCTTCATGTTGAGAGCGACGGAACAATTTATATTTCTGCCGGCATTAACGGCGAGGGCTGCGGTATCTACCGACTGAAGGACAGGGCCCTGGAGAAGCTTTACGGAAACCCGGAGACACCCCCTGCCGGTATCTTTATCTGCAACGGCGTAACGGTTTCAATCACCAACTACAACCCGGAGACCTACAGCTGGAATACCATAATACGGGATTTTGAGGGTAAGGTGCTCTACGAGGGAGAGCTCAGCGGCCGGTTCACCAGGGAATACCGGGAAAAATACCAAAATGCCGGGACCCGTGTCTCCGCCACCATGTTCATCACTTCATATTTCTTCGGAGATAAGGATGCAGTCAATATGGTAATCTCCTGTTCGGTAGGCACCGGCCGCGGCACCGCCGTTGTGAAATACGATATTTCCGAAACCCGGCTGACCGAAAGTCTCCTCTTCTGTTTCGACCTGAGATAACCCCCCATAAGACCAATCCCCTGCCTTTCGGCAGGGGATAGCTTTATCCTTCGATTTTCAGCATGCGGTAGCCGATGCCCACGTGGGTCTGGATACACCTGGCCGAGTCCGGCGACCGCTCCAGCTTTTTCCGCAGGGTGGCCATGTACACCCGCAGGGAGGCCACGTCGTTCTCCCAGGCGGAGCCCCAGACGGACTGGGTCAGGTACTTGTGGGTCAGCACCTTGCCCACGTTCCGGCTCAGAAGGCACAGGAGCTTATACTCAATGGGCGTCAGATGCAGCTCCCCGGCGCCCAGCCAGGCGCAGCCGGAGGCGTAGTCGATTTTCAGCTCGCCGTTTGTGAAGACCGGGGAGTCCTGGCTCTCGGCGGCTATGCTCAGCCGCCTTACGGTGGCCCGGAGCCGGGCCAGCAGCTCCTCCACGGAGAAGGGCTTGGTCAGATAGTCGTCCGCACCGGCGTCCAGGGCCTCGATCTTGTCGGCGTCCTCGCTGCGGGCGCTTATGACTATTATGGGCATGTTGGACCAGCTGCGTATGTTCCTGATGACCTCCGTGCCGTCCATATCCGGCAGGCCCAGGTCCAGCAGAACTATCTCCGGGCTGTGGGTGGAGGCCTCCATGATGGCCTCCGTGCCGTTTTTTGCGGATATAAAGCGGTAATCGTGGGCCTTCAGGGTGGTGGCCATCAGGTTCCGGACCGGGGGATCGTCCTCCACCACCAGTATCAGGGGCTTATTCATCCATCGTCACCTCACCTCTGGGCAGGGTAAATTCAAAGGCGGTGCCCCGGGGGCTGTTCTTCTCCGCCCAGATGCGGCCGCCGTGGGCCTTCACAATGGCCCGGCACAGGCTCAGCCCCAGGCCCAGGCTCCGGCGGCTGTCCGCCAGGGTACCGGACCCGGTGTAAAACATATCGAAGATTTTGTCAAGCTCCGCCTCCGGCACCCCGTCCCCGTTGTCGCTGATGCGGACGTGGACCTCGCCGCCCCGGGGGAAGGATTCAATGCGTATTTCGGTCCCGGCAGGGGTGTACTTCACGGCGTTGTCCAGAAGGTTCACCGCCACCTGCACGCACAGCCGGGCGTCCGCCTGCACCAGGGCCAGGTCGTCCTCATGGTGCACGGTCACGGAGTAGCCCTCCAGCCTCCGGCCAAGGCGGCTTACGGCCTCGGAGATTATGTCCGCAATGAGCTCCGAGCTTATGTTCAGGGTCACCTGACCACCCTCCATCCGGCTCAGGGAGATGAGGTTTTCAACCAGACCGATGAGCCACAAAGAGTCGTCGTAGATGGCCCGGTAAAGCTCCCGGCGGGCGGCCCGGTCAAAGCTCCCGTCCCCGGAGAGCAGGTTGTCCGCATTGCCCAGGATGCTGGTCAGGGGCGTCCGCAGGTCGTGGGAAACGCTCCGCAGAAGGTTAGCCCGAAGCCGCTCGTTTTCCGCCAGCAGCAGGCTCTCCTCCTTCTTCCGGCGGTTTTCATGGTTCTCCAGGGCCAGGGCGCACTCGCCGATGACGGAGACCAGCATACCCTTTTCGGCGGCGTCCAGGGCGGAGTCGGCGGTTTTTACGGCCACACGGCCGTATTCCGCCCCGTCCACCGGTATGGAAAAGCAGGTGCAGCCCGGCTCGGCTGCACCGCCGCCGGACATGACCCTGACCTCCCGGCCGGAGAGCCGGCTCAGCTGTCCCTGGAGCACGGATAATATTTCCTCCCGGCCGGAGGCGGCCGATAGCATCTTGTCCGTCTCCAGAACTATGCTCATGCGGCGGGCGGTCTTGGCGCTCTGTCGTTCGTTTTCCTTGAGCCTTATGGCCAGGGAGCTTATGAAGAAGGCCACCGCAAACATGACGATGAAGGTTACCGGGTAGCCCGTGTCGTAGGCCAGGAAGGAGAACCGGGGCCTTGTGAACAGCAGGTCGAAGAGCAGCACGCTGACCACCGAAAAGACCAGACTGTACACCCGGTGGCTTGTGACGGCGGAGACCACCAGGAGGCCCAGAAGATACATCATGATGATGTTGGCGTCCGTGAAGCCCAGATTCTGGAAGAGGAAGCCCACCAGGGTGGCGGCGGCCAGGCAGCCCAGGGAGACCACGGCGTCCCGGGCAATCTCCCGCCGGTCCAGCTCCTGATGGAGCCTGGGGGAGTAAGGTCTTGCGTCCCGGTCCGGGATTATGTAAAGATCCAGCTCCGGCGCCAGGGCGATGACCCGGTCCACCAGGCTCTTCCGAAAGCCCAGGGGCCCGCCGCCGGTGCTGCTCTGTCCCAGAACTATTTTTGTCACGTCCGCCAGCCGGGCGTACTCCGCTATCTGAAAGGGCACGTCGTCCCCGGAAACCGTCTCAATCTTCGCACCCAGGCTCTGGGCAAGACTCATATGGCTCCGGAGCCGATCCTTATCCTCCTCGGCGAGCCTTGAGTAAGAGGGAGTCTCCACGAAAAGGGCGGTCATGGTGCCGCTGAAGGCAGAAGCGAGCTTGGCCGCCGCCTGTATGACCTTGGGATTTGAGGGGGAGGGGGAGAGGCACACAAGAATCCGCTCTCCTTCCCTATGGCCGTTTCCCATGGTGTCACCTCCGTTTTTTCTTCCATTGTATCACAACAATGCGGAAGTATCTATACCTTCTTTCAACATCTGCACCGAAACTGCTGCGCCGGCGGCTGGAATTGAGCATAAAGGCGTCCGCCCGGCCGCAGACCCACAGGCCGAAGCAAAAGAGGGCAAGGGCCGACAGTATGATAATTACCGCTGTCATGGCTCCGCCCTCCTCTCAGCCCTGGGGCTATATTTTGAAGCACTTCTGCACGTCCCTGTATTTTCCCACAACCAAAATGGTCTCGTCCTCGGTGAATACCGTCTCCGGTGTGATGGCCATGCTGACCTTTTCCCGGCGCTTTGTGCCCAGTATGGTGAGGCCGTACCGCTTGCGTATGTCCAGGTTCCCCACGCTCTTTCCCAGCCAATCCTTCGGCACGGCCAGCTCAAAGAGGGAATAGTCGCTGTCCAGCTCGATGGCGTCCAGCACCGAGTCGGAGGTGCAGCGCATGGCGGTCCAGGCGGCCAGCTCACGCTCCGGGTAGACCACCTCGTCGGCGCCGTTCCGCAGCAGGAATTTTTTGTGCACGTCCCGGGAGGCCCGGGCTATGACCTTCCGTGCCCCCAGCTCCTTCAGAAGGGAGGTGGTCTCCAGGGAGGACTGAAAATCCTCGCCGATGGCCACTATGCACACGTCGTAATTACCCACACCCAGGCTCTGCAGAAAATCCTGGGAGGTGCTGTCCCCGATCCGGGCCCCGGTGACCAGACTTAAGACCTCGTTGACCCGCACTTCGTCCCGGTCCACGGCCATTACCTGGTGGCCCAGCTCGCTGAGCTTTTCCGCAACGCCCTTGCCGAAGCGGCCCAGGCCTATAAGCAATACAGATTTCATTTTTTCACCCCACGGTTATTCTTTCCGGCGGCAGGGCCCCGGCAGAGGGCCCGGGGTTGGAGAAGGAATAGATTATTGTGAGTCCACCCACTCTCCCGAAGAACATGAGAGCTATAAGAATCCCCCGGGAGGCGAGGCCCAGGCCCGGAGTCACACCCAGGGTGAGGCCCACGGTGCCTATGGCGGAGGCGGTCTCAAAAAGGGCCGTCAGCAGGGGGAGGGACTCCATGGCGGAAATCGCCGCCCCGCTTATTAGAAACAGGGCCATGTACATAAGGAAGATTGCGGCACCGTGGCGCAGAACGCTGTCCGGTATGCGGCGGCCCAGGGCCTCAATGCTGTCCCTGCGGCGGAATACGGCGGCGCAGGCCGTAATGAGCACCGCCAGGGTGGTGGTTTTCATGCCGCCGGCTGTGGAGCCCGGCGCCCCGCCGGTGAGCATAAGGGCTATCATGAGAAGCTTGCCCCCCTCGCTCATGGCGCCCAGGTCCGCCGTGTTGAAGCCTGCCGTCCTGGCGGTGGCGGACTGGAAAAGGGAGGCCAGGAGCCGCTCCTTAAGGGGCAGGGAGGCAAATTCCGTAAAGAAGAACAGCACCGCCGGAACAAAAAGCAGCACCCCGCCGGTTATGAGCACCAGCTTTGATTGGAGGGAGTATTTTTTGAGCTCCGGTCCGTGGCGCCGTATATCGTCCCAGGTCATGAAGCCCAGACCTCCGACGGTTATGAGCACCACGGCAGTCAGATTTATAAGGGGGCTTCCTATGTAGCCGGTCAGGGAGGAAAACTCACCTCTGACGCCCATCAGGTCGAAGCCCGCATTGCAGAAGGCGGAGACGGAGTGGAACAGGGCGTACCAGAGACCTGTGCCCAGGCCGAAGTCCCGGCAGAATACCGGGGCCATCAGCAAAGCGCCGGAAGCCTCAATCACAAGGGCGGTTCTGATAATGAAGCCCGTGAGCCGGATTACGCCCCCCAGCCTCGGGGCGGAGATGGACTCCTGCAGAAGGCTGCGCTGGGCAAGGCCGATTTTGCGGCCGGTCAGATAGGCCGCAGAAATTGCCATGGTTATAACCCCCATGCCGCCCACCTGTATGAGCAGCAGAATGACAGCCTGGCCGAAGGGAGACCAGTAGGCGGCCGTGTCCCGGACAATAAGGCCCGTGACGCATACGGCAGAGGTGGCCGTAAAGAGGCTGTCTGCGAAGGAGGCCCCTCCGGGCCCCCGGGTGGATACTGGCAGCATGAGCAGCAGCGTTCCCAGCACCGTCAGAGCCAGAAAGCCCCAGCAGATAGCCTGAAAGGCGGATACCTTTATCACTCCGAAAACCTTCACCTTTTCACCTCCTGCGGCCTTATTGTACCGCCCGGGGCGTAAAATCGGGATTAAAGCTTCCGACCGGGACATTAAAAATGTATAAAGAAAAAGTGCCCGGGACAGGGGTGGCGCAAAGGGGAAAACTGTGGTACAATAAAATACAGCGTGCCCCAGGAGTCCTGGATTGATGAGCAGACCGGCATGGAGGGAGCAGTATGAAAAAGACCGCAGTACTGTACGTCCACGGCCGGGGCGGCAGCGGGGCGGAGTGTGAGCACTACCGGCCCCTGTTTCCCGGCTGTGAGGTCTTCGGCCTGGATTATAAGGCCCAAGTCCCCTGGGAGGCTGGAGCCGAGATACGCAAGGCGGCGGAGGGGCTCAGGGCGGGGCATGAGGGCCTCATCCTGGCGGCCAACAGCATCGGCGCATTTTTCGCCATGAACTCCGGGGCGGACCCCCTTATAAGGGAGGCCTTTTTCATCTCACCCATTGTGGATATGGAGGGGCTCATTCTCCGCATGATGGCCATGGCAAACGTGACGGAGGCGGAGCTCAGGGACAGGGGAGTTATCCCCACGGACTTCGGGGAGGAGCTCTCCTGGGAGTACCTGAGCTGGGTGCGGCAGCATCCGGCGACCTGGACGGCGCCGACCCATATACTCTATGGCAGCTGCGATAATCTGACGCCTTTTGAAGATATCAGAAGCTTTGCGGAAAGACACGGCGCCGACCTTGCCGTTATGGAGGGCGGCGAGCACTGGTTCCACACGGCGGAGCAGCTGCGGTTTCTGGACGATTGGATAAAGAATACGGGGGTGGTCAAATGAGCGATAAAATGACCCAGGAGCAGCGGCTTGCCTACCTGGTGGAGGAATTCAAGGCGGATTCCGGGGATTATAAGGACCTGAGGACCCCGGAGGATACGGAGGGAAAGCGGCGGCTTCTGCGCTCCCTTATGAATAT
>JAFPTE010000152.1 GCA_017400415.1 Oscillospiraceae bacterium | reverse complement strand
GGAGATCGCCCCCGCTCTGATGAAGAAGTTCCAGTATAAGTCCGTTATGCAGATTCCCCGCCTGGAGAAGGTCGTGGTCAACGTGGGCTGCGGCGACTGCAAGGACAACCAGAAGATGATCGAGGGCGTTGTCAACGAGATCAGCGCCATCACCGGCCAGCATGCCGTCATCACCAAGGCCAGAAAGTCCGTCGCTAACTTCAAGCTCCGTGAGGGCATGAACGTGGGCGTCAAGGTCACCCTGCGCCATGACAAGATGTGGGAGTTCATTGACAGACTGTTCAACGTGGCTCTGCCCCGTGTCCGTGACTTCCGCGGCATCAACCCCAACAGCTTCGACGGCAGAGGCAACTACGCCCTGGGCCTGAAGGAGCAGCTCATCTTCCCGGAAATCGATTACGATAAGATCGACAAGATCCGTGGTATGGACATAGTCTTCTGCACCACTGCCAACACCGATGAGGAGGCCAGAGAGCTTATCAGCATGCTCGGTGCCCCCTTCTATCAGAACTGAGGAGGCGGAATAAATGGCAAAAACTTCAATGAAGATAAAGCAGCAGCGTGAGCCCAAGTTCTCCACTCGCTACTATAATCGCTGCAAGATTTGCGGCCGCCCCCATGCATATCTCCGCAACTACGGCATCTGCCGTATCTGCTTCAGAGAGCTGGCTTATAAGGGCCAGATCCCCGGAGTAAAGAAAGCCTCTTGGTGAGTCTTTTTCCGCAGTACTTCGTTGGGCTCCCTCGCTGTACACAAAGTACAGCATCGGTCTCCCGCCTCGTTCTGCGAAATAATCCTCAACCAATAGACACAAAGCGCGGGCGCCTCGTCTGGCAAAAATTTCCTGCGCTTGAGATTGGATGAGTGATTGTCTCGTTCTGCGAAAAATCCTCAACCAATAGACGCAAAGCGCGGGCGCCTCGTCCGGCAAATATTTCCTGCGCTTGAGGGAGAGGAAAAACCCTCGACCAACAGAAAGGTGCGTAAGCACCGACAAAATTCAATGGTTTTAACAGGTTTAGAAAAACCTGAGCGGATGGCGAAAGGTCTGGGGTAATAGCCCGGCGGCGCAAAGCGCCAGCCGGCAAGGCGATTATCCCGGATACCTCGCCGCCGGAACCGCAAAATGCGGTAACTCTAATAAGGAGGAAATTTGTAAATGCAGATCACCGACCCCATTGCGGATATGCTGACCCGAATCAGGAACGCCAACTCCGCAAAGCACCCCACCGTTGATATCCCCGCCTCCAACATGAAGAAGGCGATTGTCCAGATCCTTCTGGACGAGGGCTATATCAAGAATTATCAGATCGTCTCCGACGGCGGTCAGGGCGTCATCAAAGTGACGCTGAAGTACAACGGCAACGAGAAGGTTATCCAGGGCCTGCGCAGAGTTTCCAAGCCCGGCCTTCGTGTCTATGCCGGCACCGATGAGATTCCCTACGTCCTGAAGGGCCTGGGCGTCGCCATCATCTCCACTTCCAAGGGCGTTATGACCGATAAGAAGGCCAGAGCCGAGCACGTCGGCGGCGAAGTCCTTGCGTTTGTGTGGTAAGGAGGAAGAGAAATGAGTAGAATCGGAAGAGCTCCTATCACCATCCCTGCCGGAGTGGAAGTCAAGGTTGAGGACGGCAACGTCATCACCGTCAAGGGCCCCAAGGGCACCCTGACCCAGAAGCTGTGCTCCACAATGACCATCGAGGAGAAGGATGGCCACATCCACATCTCCCGTCCCAACGACGAGAAGGAAAACCGTGCGCTCCACGGTCTGACCCGTTCCCTGCTTCACAACATGGTCGTCGGCGTGACCGAGGGCTTTGAGAAGAAGCTGGAGATCAACGGCGTCGGTTACAGGGCCTCCAAGGAGGGCAAGAACCTGGTCATGAACCTGGGTTATTCCCACCCCGTCACCGTCCCTGAGATCGAGGGCATCACCATTGAGGTTCCCGATCCCAACCATGTCAACATCAAGGGCGCCGATAAGCAGCTGGTCGGCCAGTTCGCCGCTGATTTGAGGCTGAAGAGACCCCCTGAGCCCTACAAGGGCAAGGGCATCAAGTACTTGGACGAAGTCATTCGCCGCAAGGAAGGCAAGACAGGTAAATAAAGGGAGGTGTGCCTAAATGATTAAGAGACCCGATACCAAAGCACAGCGTCTTAAGAGACATGTGAGAGTCAGAGCCAAAGTCTCCGGCACGCCCGAGAGACCCAGGCTGAACGTTTTCCGCTCCAAGCAGAACATTTACGCCCAGATTATTGACGACGTGGCCGGCAACACCCTGGTGTCCGCTTCCACCGTTGAGAAGGATTTCGACGGTTACGGCGGAAACAAGGAAGCTGCCCGCAAGGTCGGCAAGCTGGTGGCCGAGAGAGCCAAGGCCAAGGGCATCGACGCCGTTGTCTTTGACAGAGGCGGCTACGTCTACCACGGCCGTGTGGCCGAGCTCGCAGAGGGTGCCCGTGAGGGCGGCCTCCAGTTCTGAGAGGGGAGGAAAGAATATGCCTTACGAAAACAACAACAATTCCGGCGAGAGAAACGACAATCGCGGCGAGCGCCGTGAGAGAAGAGACCGCCGTGAGAGAAGAGAAGAGCCTAAGAGCGAATACATCGAAAAGGTTGTCTCTCTGAACAGAGTTTCCAAGACCGTCAAGGGCGGCCGTATCATGAAGTTCTCCGCTCTGGTCGTCATCGGCGACGGCAAGGGCAAGGTGGGCTACGGCCTGGGCAAGGCTGCCGAGGTTTCCGAGGCTATCCGCAAGGGCATTGAGGACGCCAAGAAGAACATGGTCAACGTGACCCTTCTGGGCACCACCATTCCTCATGAGGTCATCGGTGAGTTCGGCGCCGGCAGAGTTCTGCTGAAGCCCGCCCCCGAAGGTACCGGCGTTATCGCCGGCGGCGCTGTCCGTGCCGTCATGGAGGCTGCCGGTATCGCCGACATCCGTACCAAGTGCCTGCGCACCAACAACCCCGCCAACGTGGTTGCTGCCACCTTCGTGGGCCTGAAGAGCCTCCGGAATGCAGAGCAGGTCGCCAAGACCCGCGGCAAGTCCGTTGAAGAAGTAGCGGGCTAAGGAGGGCTTAGAAAATGGCAAACATCAAGATTAAGCTCGTAAAGAGCCTGAACGGAAGACTCCAGAAGCAAATCGCTACGGCAGAGAGTCTCGGTCTCCGCAAGATCGGCGACATGACCACTCAGCCCGATAACCCGCAGACCAGAGGGAAAATTGCAAAAATCGGCTATCTCCTTCAGGTCGAGGAAGAAAAGTAAGGAGGTACCGAGATGAAATTAAGTGATCTTTCCCCCGCTTTCGGCTCCACCAGCGTCGGCAAGCGCAAGGGCAGAGGAATCGGCACCGGCAACGGCAAGACCGGCGGCCGTGGCCACAAGGGCCAGAAGGCCCGCAGCGGCGGCGGTGTCCGTGTCGGTTTTGAAGGCGGCCAGATGCCTCTGGCACGCCGCATCCCCAAGAGAGGCTTCAACAACATCTTTGCCAAGCCCCTGGATGCTGTGAACGTAACCATGCTCAACCGCTTCAACGACGGCGATGTGGTCGACGTGGAAGCTCTCACCTCTTCTGGCATCATCTCCAGCTGCAAGTACGGCTTTAAGGTCATCGGCAACGGCGATGTGACGAAGAAGCTCACCGTCAAGGCGTCTGCCTTCTCCGAGTCAGCCAAGCAGAAGATCGAGGCAGCCGGAGGAAAGGCAGAGGTGATCTAAGTGCTTAAAACGCTCAGAAACGCCTGGAAGATCATCGACCTGAGGAAGAAGATTCTCTTCACCCTGTTCATGGTCCTCCTTTACAGGCTTGGAAACGCAGTACCCGTTCCCTTCATCAATGTCACTGCTCTGGGTGCCTACTTTGACACCCTTTCCAACACCGTTCTCGGCCTTTACAACGTCATGAGCGGCAGCGCTTTCTCCATGGGCACCATATTCGCGCTGAGCATTCAGCCCTATATCAATGCCTCCATTATTATCCAGCTGCTGACCATCGCCATCCCCTATCTGGAGAACCTCTCCAAGGAGGGCGGCGAGGAAGGCAAGAAGAAGATCGAGCGCATCACCCGGTATACCACCGTGGGTCTGGCTCTGCTCCAGGGCTTCGGCTACTACACCCTGTGCTCCGCCAACGGCCTTCTGAACGCCAACGGTCACGGCTTCCTGCCCGGCTTCGTTATCGTCATGACCTTCGTGGCCGGCTCCTCCGTCATCATGTGGATGGGCGAGCAGATAACTGAGTTCGGCATCGGCAACGGCATCTCCATCATACTGTTCGTCAGTATCGTTTCCAGACTGCCCAACGCCGTCGTCTCCGCCGTCAACAACATTATCGCCAATCCCGGCTCCTGGTGGATTTACCTCCTGGTGCTCATCGGCGCCCTGGCCATGATCGTCCTCATCGTCCTGGTGAGCGACGCAGAGCGCAGGATCCCCGTGCAGTACTCCAAGAGAGTCGTGGGCCGCAAGGTCTACGGCGGCCAGTCCACTCACCTGCCCCTTAAGGTGAATATGTCCGGCGTTCTGCCCATCATCTTCGCCCAGTCCATCGCCAGCCTCCCCGCCACCATCTTCGCCTTCACCGGCGTCACCAAGACCGGCGAGGGGTTCTGGTCCGGCTTCTACCGCAATTTCGACACGGATACCTGGATCTATATGGTAGTGTACTTCCTGCTGATCATCTTCTTCAGCTACTTCTACTCCACCATCCAGTTCAACCCCGTGGAGGTCTCCAATAACCTCAGAAAGAACGGCGGCTATATCCCCGGCTTCCGTCCCGGCAAGCCCACCTCCGATTTCATCTCCAAGGTCCTCAATAAGGTGACCCTCTTCGGCGCCATCTACCTTGGCGTGATCGCAATCGTTCCCCTGATCGTCAACGCCGTTTCTGAGACTGCCCGGAACTCCGGCATCGCCGTGGGCGGCACCAGCCTCATAATCATCGTGGGCGTGGCCCTGGAGACCGTTAAGGCTCTGGAGGCTCAGATGGTCATGCGGAACTATAAGGGCTTCCTTGAATAAGCCGAAAGGGAACTGCATGAAGCTGATTCTTATGGGAGCCCCCGGCGCCGGCAAGGGAACTCAGGCCGAGATCCTTTCCGAGCTGCTGGGCATCCCCACCATTTCCACCGGAAACATCCTGCGGGCTGCCGTCAAGGAAGGCACGCCCGTAGGCCTTCGGGCAAAGGCCCTTATCGAGGCCGGCAGCCTGGTGCCTGATGAGGTTATCATCGGCATCGTGGCGGAGCGCCTGGCTCATAAGGACTGCCAGAACGGATATATCCTGGACGGTGTCCCCCGCACCCTGGGACAGGCGGCCTCCCTGGAGGCTGCCGGCATAGGCATCGACAAGGTCATCGACCTGGAGGTCTCCGACGAGGCCATCGAGAAGAGAATGACCGGCCGCAGAACCTGTGCCGACTGTTCCGCTACCTTCCATGTGGACTTTAACCCACCCCGTGTGGAGGGTATCTGCGACCACTGCGGAGGCCGGCTCACCATTCGCAAGGACGATATGCCTGAGACCGTGAGGCACCGCCTCCAGGTTTATCATGCCGAGACCGAGCCCCTTCTGAACTATTACGGCGAGCGTGGCCTTCTTGCGAAGGTGGACGGGAGCCGGAGCCTGGAGGAGACTACGGAGGCAATTAAGGCTGCTCTGGAGATATGACGCGATGATACGAGTCAAATCCGCAAGAGAAGTCGAACTGATGCGCCAGGCAGGGCGAATTACCGCGGCAGCCCGCGCTTATGCGGGAAAAATGGTAGCCCCCGGCGTAACAACCCTTGAAATAGACAAGGCAGTAAACGCATTCATCAGATCAAAGGGAGCGGTTCCCACCTTCCTTCACTATGGCGGCTTCCCCAAGAGCGTGTGCATCTCCATCAACGATGAGATAATACACGGCATCCCGGGCAAGCGGGTCATAAAAGAGGGCGACCTGGTCAAGATTGACGTAGGCGCCACGAAGGACGGATACGTGGGCGACTGCGCCGCAACATTTATCGCAGGCAAGGGTACCGAGGAAGCAAGGAGGCTCGTCGAAGTCACACGGCAGAGCTTCTTTGAGGGCATTAAATATGCCCGGCCTGGCTGCCGGGTTTCGGACATCGGTGCCGCCGTTCAGGAGTATGTGGAAAAGCACGGCTACTCCGTCATCAGGGACTATGTGGGTCACGGTGTGGGCGCCGTGCTCCACGAGGACCCGGAGGTGCCCAATTACGGCGTCCCGGGCCACGGACCGAGGCTTGTGCGAGGCATGACCATCGCCGTGGAACCTATGGTGGCAATGGGCGATTACGCCTGCCACACCCTGGCAAACGATTGGACGGTCGTCACAAATGACGGCAGCCTGGCGGCCCACTATGAAAACTCACTTCTCATCACCGACGGTGAGCCGGAGCTGCTCACCTGGCCGGAGGGCTTTGATATATGAGCCCTGAAACGGCCGATATAGTGCTCTCCCTCCGGGGAAGAGATGCCGGAAGCGAATTCTTCGTTCTTCAGGCGGACGGCGAGACCGCCCTCCTGTGCGACGGAAGAGCCCGCCGGGTTGAAAAGCCCAAGCGGAAGAACCTCCGGCACATCTCCTTCATCCGGAAGGGCGAGGGCAGAACGGCGGAAAAGCTCAGAGCCGGTGAGAAAGTGACCAACGGAGAAATCAGAAGGGCGCTGCGGGCGCCCGAAGCGTAAAGGAGGTATGCACATTGGCTAAGTCAGACGAAATCGAAACTGAGGGCGTCATCGTAGAGGCCCTGCCCAACACCATGTTCAAGGTCGATATCGGTAACGGTCATATCATCCTGGCGCATATTTCCGGAAAGCTTCGTATGAATTTCATCCGAATCCTCCCCGGAGATAAGGTCACGGTTCAGATGAGCCCCTATGACCTTACGCGCGGCAGGATAACATGGCGCAGTAAGTAAAAAACACATTTGAGAAATTCCCGCGTAATGAAAGGAAGGTAAACATAAATGAAAGTCAGACCTTCAGTCAAACCCATGTGCGAGAAGTGCAAGGTCATTAAGCGCAAGGGCAAAGTCATGGTCATCTTGATTGCGGGGATCGAGAAGAAGATACTGGATCGCGATCGCTCCGGCACTCTGGCCCATGAGTGTGATGTT
>JAFPTE010000006.1 GCA_017400415.1 Oscillospiraceae bacterium | reverse complement strand
CTTCGGATCAGAAGTCTTGCCTACGGCTGCAATCATGATGACAAATGTCCCTACAAGTGGTAAAAAGAAAAAAGTAGATAAGAAGCAACCGCGTAATCGGAAAACGCCATCCCAAAAGAAGGTGCCAGTTTCTGTTGGAAATAAGATAATATCCAAACATCCGGACGTTGTAAGTCTATCCAGTAAAATGGACTTTAAAGCGCGGATGATACCGCTGTTGTTTTTGTCAGATGAGGAAAACTATCAAAAAGTTTTCTCTATACATGATATTCAACAGATAATGCTTGATGCACTTGGGGAGCATGCTGAAAAGAAACAGATTGAAGACGTGTTTGCCAGAAGACCTGATTGGTTTGAAAAGGTCAATCAGAATCCTCGGAAGTATAAACTACTCGATGTTGCAAAGGACTATGCTAGAAATGTGCTGAGCTAATGATGATTGCCTGTATCGCCTCGCACACGATTAATGGGATGAAATAAGAATAGATATAAAATGGGTGCATTTCGGCTAAAACCGTTGCACCCATTTTTCTTGCCGTTGCCGTGTGTAGCAAGCAGACTGCCAGGACATGTTCGCCGGCGTCAGACTGACCTCTATGCGGGGCAACGGCAGAAAATAAAAGAACCCTCAAAAGCCCTTGCAACATAGGCTATTGAGGGTTCGTGGGTGCAAAAAGAAGAACTCCCACTTTGTATCAAAGTAGGAGTCCTTATATGGTGCGGGTAGCCGGATTCGAACCGGCACGCTTTTTAGGGCGGCAGATTTTAAGTCTGCGGTGTCTGCCTGTTCCACCATACCCGCATATTGACGTTATTTCTTTGGCGTATAGCGAAGGCCCTCCAGCTGGCCCTCAAGATTTTTCTTAACTGCGGCGATGTACTCTGCCCTCAGCTCCGCCCTCTCCTTAAGCTCCTCCTCCGTAAGGACCCGCTCACGGGCAATGCGGCTCAGCTCGGAAATACGGTCTATCCTGCTCTGTTCCATCTTGTCACCTCCACTGAAGCACCATTTTATACTTTTTTACTCCCTTTGTCAATGAAAAATGGGGCTGCTTCTCAGCAGCCCCATAGGTTTTATTCATAGAGGGGGAATCTGGCGGTCAGGGACGCCACCCGGGCCAGAATGTCTTCCTTCTTGCCCTCATAATCAAAGATGCAGTCTGCAATGCAGTCCGCTATCTCCACCATCTCAGAGGCGCCCATGCCTCTTGTGGTGACGGCGGGAGTGCCCAGGCGGACGCCGCTGGTGACGAAGGCGGAGCGCTTCTCGCCGGGAACGGTGTTCTTGTTGGCGGTGATGTGCACCTCATCAAGCCTCCGCTCCAGCTCCTTGCCCGTAACGTCGCTGTCGGTCAGGTCAACCAGCATCAGGTGGTTATCGGTGCCGCCGGAAACCAGCTTCACGCCCCGCTGAGTAAGCCTGGCGGCCATGGCCCGGGCGTTTTCCACGATGGCCCTGGCATAGTCGGCGAAGCTGGGCTCCAGGGCCTCCTTGAAGCAGACTGCCTTGGCGGCGATAACGTGCTCCAGAGGGCCGCCCTGGGTGCCGGGGAAGATGGCGGAATTGATGCGCTTTGCGATGTAGGGGTTATTGGTCAGTATAAGGCCGCCTCTGGGGCCCCGGAGGGTCTTATGGGTGGTGGTGGTCACAACGTCCGCATAGGGCACCGGATTCATGTGCTGTCCGCCGGCCACAAGGCCCGCAATGTGGGCCATATCCACCATGAGCATGGCGCCGTAGCCGTGGGCAATATCTGCCAGGCGGGCGAAGTCAAGGGCTCTGGGATAGGCGGAGGCGCCGGCCACCAGAAGCTTGGGACGGACCTTGGCGACCTGCTTGGCAAGGCCGTCATAGTCGATCCTGCCCTCATCCGTGACGCCGTAGGCCACGAAGTTATAGTATTTGCCGCTCATATTGGCGGGAGAGCCGTGGGTCAGATGGCCGCCCTGGCTCAGATCCATGCCCATGACCGTGTCGCCGGCCTCAAGGAGGGCGAAGTACACCGCCAGATTGGCCTGGGCGCCGGAGTGGGGCTGCACGTTGGCGAACTTTGCACCGAAGAGCTTGCAGGCTCTCTGTATGGCCAGGGTCTCAACCTCGTCCACATAGGCGCAGCCGCCATAGTATCTGTGGCCGGGATAGCCCTCGGCATACTTGTTGGTGAGCACGCTGCCCATGGCCGCCATAACCGCGGGGCTCACGATATTCTCGCTGGCGATAAGCTCAATGTTGTCTCTCTGCCTTTTGAGCTCACGGCCCATGGCCTGGCTGAGCTCCGGATCTGAGGCTGCCACAAACCCGATACTGTCCATCATCTCTTTATACATCGCATAGCTCCTTGGTGTTAAATTTTTGCTCCACTTATTTATACCCCATTTCCTTCTCATATGCAATAAGTGTCTTGACGTTTTGACTCTCTATTTCGCTAAAGTTTTTCGTCACATTGCTTTGATGGGCCTCTGTGGGGGTGTACCATTCCTTGGCTGCGAAGTAATTGATGAACTTCTCGCTTGTGAAAATGTAGCCGTGGCGGGCGTATATCTCGTTGAGGGCATAGCGGGTGGTTTCGGCGTCCATTCCCTCCAGATCGGAGCGCTCAATGAGCCTCTCGGCGGAGAAGGAAAGCACATAGCCCTTGGGGTCGAAGGTGCCGGGAAACTTCTCCTGGGGCTGAGGCTCCGGGTCCGTATGCTCCACGGGAAGAGCGGGAATAACAACGGTCCTTGTATCGGTGTAATTCCTGTCCTGGAAATAAACCGCTGCGGTGTAGACGGTCTTGCCCTCCACCCCGGGCTGGGCCTCGGTGGTCTGGCTTGTCATGTCGGCCTTCACGGTCTGGGTATGGGAGGAGTCGTTTTTGCAGGTGAAGACTGCGGAGGCGGTGTTGTCCTCCGCCCAGTGGAACTTAGGTCCGCCGTAGCTGTGGCCCGTGGGGGCAATGGCCTCGGTCTTCTCGTCCGTATAGGTCTTGCCGTCCAGGGATACGGCAGCGGTATAGGTGGTGGTGCCCTCGGTCTCGCAGCCGGGGGCCTTGGTAACGGCGGAGGTCACAGCGGCCGTCACGGTCTGCTTGGCGTCAGAGCCGTGGGGGTCGTAGAAGGTGGCAGAGGCTCCCTGGGTGCCGTTCCAGGTCCAGGTGGGAATGCCGTAGACAACAGGCTTGGGGTCCGGCTTATCCTCCGGGGGATTCTGGCCGGGGTTATCGCCGCCGGGGTTGGTGCCCGGGTTGGTGCCGGGATTATCGCCGCCGGGGTTGGTGCCCGGGTTATCTCCGCCGGGGTTGGTGCCCGGGTTGTCGCCGCCCTGCTGGGGGTTGTTGTTTCCGGGCTGCTGGTCGTTATTGCCCGGCTGCTGGGTACCGGCAGGGTCCGTGCTGCCCCGGCCGTCGTCGGGGCTGTTATCCTCCACGGAGGAGCCGGGGTTGCCTGCATTGGAGGGCAGATTCAGGGGGTTATTGTTGACGGCAAACCACACCAGGGCGCCGCAGGCGGCAGTGGCGGCAATGAGCCCCAGCACCTTGGCAAAGGTATGCTTTTTCTTTTTCTTCTCGGGCTGGGCCTGGGGCTCCGTCTCCTCCGCCTTCGGCTCCGGCTTTGTGACCACCATGGGCTCAGGAGCCTCCTCCTGGGCAGGGGTGGAACGGATGGTGCTGCCGTTTTTCTTCACAAGGTCGAAGGCTGCGGCGGCGGCCACGGCTCTGCGCTGAGGCCTGCGGCCGGAATAGAGCCTTGTGGCGGTGATGTCCGAGCGCATCTCTGCGGCGGACTGATAGCGCTCCGCCGGGTCAGCGGCCGTGGCCTTCTCAATGATGGCCTTCAGCTCCGGGTCCAGGCCCTCCACGTCCCCAGGCCTGCCGGAGAGGGTCAGGGCGCAGTTATTGGCCACGTAGCTCATGAGAACGCCCAGGGAGTAGATATCCCCGGCGGGGGTATAGGTCTTCTCCTCTGCCAGCTCCGGAGCTTCAAACTCGGTGCCGGTAAGGCCGAAGAGGCTGGAGCCCGCCTTTTCCAGGCAGCGCTTTATGCCGAAGTCGCCCAGAAGGAAGGTGCCGTTATCCGCCACCAGAACGTTTTCCGGCTTTATATCGCCGTGGACCATGCCGTACTCCCCCAGGGCCTCCAGGGCGGAGCACATTTCTGCGCCAAGGCGGGCGGCGTCCTCCCCGGTGGCTTCCACCTTGTCGAAGTAAACGGCCATGGGCGTATACACCGGGGTGCGGATATAGCCCGTCCAGCCGGCGGAGGGCATATCCTCCAGGCGGATGGAGTCATTCTTGACCAGATGGGGGCTGGTGACCGTGTTGAACATGGTGAGCTCCCAATTCAGGTCGTTTTTGATTTTGTTGAAGTAGGTCTTCAGCAGGTCACGGCTTATGCCCAGCTTCTCGGCGTTTTCAATGGCCTCGGGGGTGGGCGGTGCGCTGATGACCTTCACGGCGGCGTAGACAGGCTTGCCCTCCACCGTTGTGTGGGCCAGGCAGACGGTTCCGAAGGTGCCCGAACCCAGGATGCCGTCCGTTTCCCAGCCTGTGAATGCTTTTCCGATTTCAGTGTCAGTCATTATGCAAGTGCTCCTTTTGCGAATTATTGTCTGAACGGTCTGCCCGGGACCGGCTTTAAAACAGTGACATCTGGCTCTCGTCCGGCAGGTCCCGGAGAGCGCCCAGAGCCCGAAGCTGCTCAATGTGGGCCTTGGAGACCTTGGGGCAGCTGAGGCTCAGCTCCTCTATGGAGACGAATTCCTTATCGTTTCTGTGCTCCACCAGGTCCCTGGCCGCCGCCTCGCCCATGCCGGAGATGGCCACGAAGGGAGGCCGCAGGCCGCCGGGGGTCAGCTTGAATCTGATGGCGTCGGACTCATAAAGGTCGATATTCTCGAACTTGAAGCCCCGCTTGTAGAACTCCCAGCAGGCCTCCAGGGTGGTGAGCAGGCCGTCCTCCTTATCGGTGGAGTCGTCATTGCCCCGGATCTCCTTGATTTTTGCCAGGACCACGTCCTCCCCTCTTGTCATGATGGAGGCGTCGAAGTTATCCTTCTGGCTCCGGCGGTAGAAGTAGGCGGCGTAGAACTCCAGGGGCCTGTGCACCTTGAACCAGGCGATGCGGAAGGCCATCATAACGTAGGCCACTGCGTGGGCCTTGGGGAAAAGGTAGGCGATTTTGGAAAGGGACTCAATGTACCAGTCCGGCACGCCGTGGCTCTTCATGGCGTC
Source organism: Oscillospiraceae bacterium (assembly GCA_017400415.1). Classification (GTDB taxonomy): domain Bacteria; phylum Bacillota; class Clostridia; order Oscillospirales; family Oscillospiraceae; genus RUG626. Next base: position 12,784 of record JAFPTE010000006.1, on the reverse strand, counting down.
CACCCAGCCGTCCTGGAAGCCGCCCTTCTTGACCTTGCCCTTGCGGACCGCCTCCATTATCTTGAAGCTCATTTTCGGGTCCAGGCCCCGGGAGATAAGGTAGAGCATGATATCGTCACGGCAGCCCACGGTCTCCTTGACGGTGGCGGTGCCGCTGGTGATAAGGTCCTTGGCGTTGCCCAGCCACACGTCCGTGCCGTGGGAGAAGCCGGAAAGCCGCACCAGGGTGTCGAAGGTGTCCGGCTGGGTATCCACCAGCATCTGGCGGGTAAAGCCCGTGCCGAACTCCGGAATGCCTATGGTGCCGGTCTTGCCGATGATGGGGTCGTCATCCGTCAGGCCCAGGGGGCCGGCGGACTTGAAGATGCCCATGGTCTCCGGGTCGTCCAGGGGTATGAGCCGGGCGTTTTCCCCGGTCATATCCTCCAGCATCCTTATCATGGTGGGGTCATCGTGGCCCAGCTCGTCCAGCTTCAGGAGGTTTTCCTCCATGCAGTGATACTCAAAGTGGGTGGTGATGATATCGGTGCCCTCGTCATCTGCCGGGTGCTGGGCGGGACAGAAGTCCGCAATCTCCATATCCTGGGGTATGACCACAAGGCCGCCGGGGTGCTGACCGGTGGTGCGCTTCACGCCCACGCAGCCCAGGGCCAGACGGGTCTCCTCCGCCCGGGACACGGTCTTGCCGGTTTTTTCAAGATACTTCTTGACGTATCCGTAGGCGGTCTTCTCCGCCACGGTGCCGATTGTGCCTGCCCGGAACACGTGGTCCGGGCCGAAGAGCTCCGTTGTGTACCTGTGGGCGTTGGCCTGGTACTCGCCGGAGAAGTTAAGGTCGATATCCGGCACCTTGTCGCCGCCGAAGCCCAGGAAGGTCTCGAAGGGGATATCAAAGCCGTCCTTATCGTATTTTGAGCCGCAGACCGGGCAGATTTTGTCCGGCATATCGGCGCCGCAGCCGTAGGAGCCGTCCTGAACGAACTCCGTGTTCTTGCACTTGGGGCAGCGGTAATGGGGCGGCAGGGAGTTGACCTCCGTGATGCCGGACATATAGGCCACGATGGAGGAGCCCACGCTGCCTCGTGACCCAACCAGATAGCCGTGCTCCAGGCTGTCGTGGACCAGCTTCTGGGCGGACATATAGATAACGTCGTAATGGCGGGACAGGATATCGTGAAGCTCCTGCTCCACCCTGTCCTTCACTATATCGGGGGGATTCTCTCCGTAGAGCTCATGCATGCGGCCGTAGACCAGGCTCTTGAGCTCCTCCTCGGAGTTTTCGATTTTCGGGGCGAAGAGCTGGCCAGCCGGCGGCAGAGGCCGCAGGACCTCCACCATATCCGCAATAAGGTTGGGGTTCTTTACCACGACCTCCTCTGCCCGGTCTCCCAGGTAGGAGAACTCCTCCAGCATCTCGTCCGTGGTCTTGAAGTAGATGGGCAGGGACTTGTCCCCGTCCTCAAACTCCTTGGCTGTCAGCAGCACATGGCGGAAGATCTCGTCCTCCGGGTCCAGAAAGTGCACGTCCCCGGTGGCCGCCACGGGCTTTCCCAGCTCGTCCCCCAGCTCCAGGATGCGGCGGTTTAAGTTCTGCAGGTCCTCGATGCTGTGGGCCCTGGCTCTCTCCCCCTCCATGAGGAAGAAGTTATTGCACACGGGCTGGATTTCCAGATAGTCATAAAAGGAGGCAATGCGCCGCTGCTCTGCCCTGCTCTTGTTGTCCAGCACCGTATTGAAGACCTCGCCGGCAGCGCAGGCAGAGCCGATTATGAGCCCCTCACGGTACTCCATCAGCACGCTCTTGGGCATGATGGGCACCCGGCGCAGAAACTCCAGATGGCTCTTGGTGACGATGCGGTAAAGGTTTTTGATGCCCACCTTGTTCTTTGCCAGAACGATGATGTGCATGGGGCGCTGGCGGTGCTTATGGGTGGCCTCCTTCCGGCGGGGAAGGATATAGTCGTTCACCTGGGAAAGGCGCTCCACCCCGTCCCGGCCCATCAGCTCAAAGTATCTGGCGCCGATAAGGCCGCAGGTGATAGCATCGTCGGAGGCCCTGTGGTGCTCAAAGTCCGGCAGCTCCAGGTCCCGGGCCACCACGTCCAGCTTGTGATTCTTAAGGTCCGGGCTCATGGCCTGGGCAAGAGCCAGGGTATCGATGAAGGTGGGGGCAAACTCAAACCCCATGCGCTTGGCGGCCTCGTCGATGAAGCTTATATCGAAGTTTGCGTTGTGGGCCAGAAGGGGTCTGCCCCCTGCAAAGTCCAGAAAGCGCCTTACGGCCTCCCCCTCCTCCGGAGCGTCGGCAACCATCTCGTCCGTAATGCCCGTGAGCCGGGTAATGTCCCCGGGGATGTGCCGCCCGGGATTTGAGAAGGTCTGAAAAACCTCCTGCTTCTGCCCGTTCCGGAAGAGAACTGCGCCGATTTCCGTAATGCGGTCCTCCATGGCGGAAAGGCCCGTGGTCTCAATATCGAAGGCCACGAACTCCCCGTTCAGGGGTATATCGTCCGTGCCGGAGACGGCCACACGGTCGTCCACATCGTTTATATAATAACCCTCGCAGCCGTAGATAACCTTTATTTTGTCCCCGGCGGCCTTCATTGCGTCCGGAAATGCCTGGCAGACGCCGTGGTCCGTAATGGCAATGGCCTTATGGCCCCACTTGATGGCCCGGTTGATGGCCTCCTTGGTGTCCGTCAGGGCGTCCATGGTGGACATTTTTGTGTGGAGATGGAGCTCTACCCGCTTCTCGGGAGCGGTATCCTGCCGCACTTCACGCTTGGGGGCGGTGGAAATGGCCCTGGGCTCCAGGACCTCCCCGTCATACTTGCTGAGGGTCATGAAGCCGTAGACCGTCAGGTCCATGCCCACGGAAATGGTCAGAGCGGCCTTTTTCAGTTCCTCATCCTGCATGAAGCGGGTCACCCGGACAGAGCCGGTGCCGTCCGTCATATCGAAGTTCAGTATGTAGGCGCCGCTTTTAATCTCCTTGCCGTTTACGGCGAAGACCGTGCCCTGGACCATGGCCTTGTCAGAGTCCAGCGTCAGGTCCGCCATCTTCATAAGCTGTGCCTTGGGCATCTTGCCGAAGATGGGCCTTATGGGGTTTGTGCTCACGTCCTCCCCCTTGGGAGGCGGGAAGGAGGGCGCAATATGGCAGTCCCGGAGATAATATTTATTTGCTATGCGTCTTTCCGCCGCAGTCAGAAAGGCCGGGGCCACGTAGACGTCGAATTTTGCTTTTATGTTTATCGTTCTGTTCCTGGGATCCACCAGGCAGTCCGAAACACGGCCGGTCTTCAGGCTCTCCGCCAGGTCCGGCGCCTCCAGACAGCAGGGAAACATCTCAAGAATGGGAACGGTGTTATCCGATGGCATTAAATCTCAATCCTCTTCGCTGATTAGGGCCATAAGCCTGTCCGCCAGCTCGCCGTAGGGAGCCTTGGCCACAATCCGGCCTTTTTTGAACAGAACGCCCTCGCCCTTGCCTCCGGCAATGCCGAAGTCGGCCTCCCGGGCCTCCCCGGGGCCGTTCACAACGCAGCCCATAACGGCCACGGTTATATCCTTTTTCAGATTTCTTACCCGGCTCTCCACGTCGTTTGCCAGGCTTATAAGGTCAATTTCGGTCCTTCCGCAGGTGGGGCAGGAGACGAACTTCACTCCGCCCTTTCTCTTCCCCGCAGCCCGCAGAATGGCAAGGCCAGCCGGCACCTCCCGTAGGGGGTCCGCAGTCAGGGAGACACGGATGGTGTCGCCGATGCCCTCCATAAGCAGGGTGCCTATGCCCACGGCGGAGGAAACGGTGCCGTTATACTCCGTTCCCGCCTCGGTGACCCCCAGGTGCAGGGGCGCATCGGTGGCCTTGGAAAGGAGCCTGTACGCCTCCACGGTGGTGGGCACGTCGGAGCTCTTCACGGAGACGCAGTAGTCGCCGAAGCCCACGTCCTCCAGCAGTCTGCAGTGGCCCAGAGCGCTCTCCACAAGAGCCTGTGCGGTGGGGCCGCCGTATTTTCTCAGAAGCTCCTTCTCCACGGAGCCGGAGTTTACGCCTATGCGGATGGGAGCGCCCCGCTCCTCACAGGCCCGGGCCACGATCCGGACCCGCTCCGGGCTGCCGATGTTGCCGGGGTTTATGCGAATCTTGTCTGCCCCGCCCTCAAGAGCGATAAGCGCCAACCGGTAGTCGAAATGTATATCCGCCACCAGAGGCAGCTTTATGCGCTTTTTTATCTCACATATGGCCCTTGCGGCCTTCTCATCCGGGCAGGCCACCCGGACGATATCGCAGCCGGCGGCGGCCATGGCGTTAATCTGGTCCGCCGTGGCCTGAGGGTCCCGGGTGTCCGTGTTGCACATGGACTGTACCGTCACGGGCGCTCCGCCCCCCATGGGAACGCCGCCCACGTTTATTCTTCTTGTCATTATGTCACCTTATCATCCGCATAACGTCGTTAAACATCACAACAGCCATAAGGCCCAGCAGGGCAACCATGCCCGCCAGGTGCACGTAGCCCTCATACTTGGGGTCAATGCGCTTGTGGAAAACTTTCTCAGCTGCTGCATCCACCAGAAGGAAGAGTATCCGCCCGCCGTCCAGAGCAGGCAGGGGCAGCAGATTCATAACGCACAGGTTCACGGCGATGAAGGCCACCAGATAGGCGATATCCTGGGCAGCGGCCGCCGCCGTGGGGGATGAATTGCCCACGTCGTTAATTATTCCCACAATGCCCACAACTCCGGACATATCGCCCAATCCTGCCCGGCCGGTGACCAGGTCTCCCAGGCTCATCCAGACCATGCGGACAAAATTGAAGGCGGTGTAGCAGGAATACTGAATGCAGTCCCAGGCGTTTGCCTGCTTTACGGCGAAGGTAAGGCCGTAGCGGGTGACCTCCTGGCCGTCCACCACATAGGTCTCGGGCTTGAGGCCGTAATCCTTAAGGGTGAGCTTCTCCCCGTCCCGGATGACAACTATATCCTTCCGGTCCCCGGTGCGGGACATATAGGTGGAAAAATCGGTGGAATAATATATCCTGTGTCCGTCCACAGAATAGATTATGTCACCTGCCTGGATGCCGTTCTCGGCATATTTGAAGCCGTCGACTACCTCAGATACCTGATTTGTCACAAAGCCGTAGCTGCCGGCGTAGAGGACAAGGAGGATTACAAGGCCCAGAATGAAATTCATGGCGGCTCCGGCCACCAGAATCAGGGCCTTTTTCCACCGGGGCTGGGAGGTAAAGGCCCGGGGATTGTCGCTGTCCTCGTCCTCTCCCTCCATGGCGCAGTAGCCGCCGATGGGCAGAAGCCGCAGGGCATAGAGAGTCTCCTTCCCCTGCTTTTTCAAAATGGCGGGGCCCATGCCGATGGCAAACTCGTTCACCTGCACGCCGCAGGCCTTGGCCACCAGAAAGTGTCCCAGCTCATGGTCCGCTATCAGAATGCCGAAGGCAATGACAGCAATCAAGATATACATTCAGGTCAGTTCCTTTATAACGAATTGGCGGGCTTCCCTGTCCCGCTGCAGAATCTCCTCCGCACTGCCGGCGCTTCCCGTACCCAGAGCGTCAACGGCCTTTTCCACGGACTCGAATATATCCGTAAAGCCGATTCTCTCCCGCAGGAACAGGTCCACCGCCGCTTCATTGGCGCCGTTCATAACCACCGGGGCGGCGTCGGTCCGGCCCGCCACTCTCTGGGCAAGGCCCAGAAGGGAGAATGTGACCGGGTCCGGCTCCTGGAAGGTCAGCCGGCCGATTCTGCACAGGTCCAGGCTCTCCCCCAGCCCCTCAACTCTCTGAGGATAGGTCATGGCCAGCTGGATGGGCAGCCGCATATCCGGCAGACCCAGCTGGGCTATAACGGCCCCGTCGCAGAACTCCACGCCGGAGTGGAGAATGCTCTCCGGGTGGATAAGGACCCTGATCCTCCCAGCCTCCACGTCGAAAAGGTGCATGGCCTCGATTATCTCCAGGCCCTTGTTCATCATGGTGGCGGAGTCGACGGTGATTTTTGCGCCCATGGACCAGTTGGGGTGCTTCAGTGCCATGGCAGGGGTGACACCCTGAAGCTCGGACCTCTTCCAGCCCCGGAAGGGACCGCCGGAGGCCGTCAGCAGGATGCGCCGCACCTGACAATGGCTCCCACTCATTAGACTCTGGAAAATTGCGGAATGTTCCGAATCCACGGGAATAAGCTCACAGTTATGCTCCCTGAGGGCCGCCTTCACCAGATGGCCCCCGCATACCAGTGTTTCCTTGTTTGCCAGAGCTATGCGCCGGTTTCCGGTGCTTATGGCGGCCAAGGTGGGCATAAGCCCCGCCAGGCCCACGATGGAGGAAAGGCACACGTCGCTGTACATGGCCGCCGCTTCAAGGACCCCTTCCCGGCCGGAGAGGACCCGGACGGAGGTATCCGCCAGCCGGACCCGCAGGTCACGGGCGGCGCTCTCGTCCTCCAGGGCGGCGAGGGCAGGAGAAAACCTGCGGCACTGCTCCTCCAGGAGGACAGAGTTCCTCCCTGCCGTCAGGGCCGCTATTTCAAAGTTTCCCAGGTGCTCCGCAGTCTCCAGGGTCTGGCGGCCGATGGAGCCCGTGGAGCCCAGGACCGTAATCGTCTTTTTCATATGAACACCGGGAGATATCTCACAATGAGCATCACTGCCGGGGCGGCGAAGATGACGCTGTCAAACCGGTCCAGAACGCCGCCGTGGCCGGGGAAGATGTTCCCGTAATCCTTGATGTCGTTCTGGCGCTTCACAACGGAAAAGGCCAGGTCCCCCAGCTGAGTGAGTGCGTTGCCCACAGTGCCCAGCAGGGCCAGGACGCCGTAATTAACGTTTATGTCCGGGAGCATGTCTATTATTACCCCGAAGAGCAGCGTGCCCAGGATGCCGCAGACAAAGGAGCCGATAAAGCCCTCCAGAGTCTTATTGGGGCTGGCCTTCACAATGCCCTTGTGCCTGCCGAAGAGGATGCCGGCAAAGTAGCCGCCGGAATCGCTGACGGCAGTGATGCAGAAGGTCATGATCACAAGAAGGCCGCCGTTTTGCATGTTGTGCAGGTTCACAATGGCCCCGAAGCACACCGGGATAATAATGCCGCCGAAAAGGCCCGCCGTCACGGTGGACAGAGGCACCTCCTTTTCGGTCTGATAATTAAGTATGGACAGGAGGAACAGGACGCTCATCAGGACAATAAGGCAGATCCTGATTTCCAGCTCCTCATAGCCCAGCCAGGCGCTGAAGGGTATGGCCGCAGCCGTAAGGCAGGCAAAGATGTATATTACGGGATTCTTTGCCTTCTCCACTGCCTTCAGAAGCTCATAGCAGCCGATGGCCGAAAGGGCCGAAACCGCCGCCGCAAGAGCCCAGTTTGGAAGAAACAGTCCGAACAGGAACAGGGCGGCCACCATAATTGCCGCCACGATTATCCTTGTTATCATAATACAACCCTTTGATATTTTTACTGTTTGACTCCGCCGAAGCGGCGGTCCCTGCGGGCATAGGCCGCCAGGGCACGGTCCAGCTCCTCCTCCGTAAAGTCAGGCCACAGAACATCGGTAAAATACAGCTCCGAATAGGCCGACTGCCAGGTGAGGAAATTTGAGAGCCTGTACTCCCCGCTGGGACGGATGATAAGGTCCGGGTCCGGAATATCCGGCCCGTACATATATCGGCTGAGAACCTTCTCCGTCAGCGGCTCCCTTTCCGGGTCCTCCGCCCAGGCTCTGCAGGCCCGGACGATCTCGTCACGGCCGCCGTAGTTCACGCACAGGTTTGCCCACATGCCGGTCAGATGCCCGGATATCTCATCCGTACGGGCGATAAGCTCCCTGAGCTCCGGCGAGAGGACAGAGGTATCCCCCAGCACCCGCAGGCGGACGTTTTCCCGCTCCATGGAGGAGATGGCCTCCAGAAGGTACTTTTTGAGCAGTCCCATAATGGCGGAGACCTCCTCCCCGGAGCGCTTCCAGTTCTCCGTGGAGAAGGCGTACACCGTCATATACTCTATCCCCCGCCTGGAGCAGGCCGTGGCTATGCGGCGGTAGGTCTCGGCGCCGGCGGCGTGGCCTGCGGTTCTGGGCAGGCCGCGCTTTCTGGCCCAGCGGCCGTTGCCGTCCATGATTATGGCCACATGGCGCGGAACACAGCCGGGGATTATCTTTTCGGCGCTCAAACCGTGGTGAGCTCCTTCTCTTTCTTTGCGGTGACCTCGTCGACCTTCTTGATATAGTCGTCGGTCATCTGCTGCATATCCTTCTCCATGGCCTTCAGATCGTCCTCGGTGATTTCGGAGGCCTTCTGCTGCTTCTTGAACTTATCCATGGCGTCACGGCGGATATTGCGGACAGCGGTCTTGCCGGCCTCGGCATACTTGCGGACCTGCTTGATGAGCTCTGCACGGCGCTCCTCGGTGAGCTGGGGGAAGGCAAGGCGGATATTCACGCCGTCATTCTGGGGGTTGATGCCCAGGTCGGAGGCCAGGATGGCCTTCTCCAGGGGCTTCATAATGCTCTTGTCCCAGGGCTGAATAAGCAGGGTCCTGGGGTCCGGAGAGCTGATGGAGGCCACCTGGTTGATGGGGGTGGGGCTGCCGTAATAGTCGATACGAATCTGGTCCAGAACGGCGGGATTGGCTCTGCCGGCCCGGACAGTGGCGTACTGGGTGTTCAGAGAGGAGATGGTCTTCTCCATCTTATCCAGGTACTCTTTGAATGCTGCGTCGTCCTTATACATGGTAATACCTCCTGTAAATTAGATTATCTGTAAGTTGTTTCATAGGTGATGGTCATGGCGCCTGCCGCCTGAATGACCTTGACGGCACGGCCCTGGGCGTCATACTCCGTAACGCTGCCGTTCTGGTCCGTGGAAGAGGTCATCACGCCGCTCTCATTGTACTTATAGGTGATATAGGTCACCCCAACGGATACGGCGCTCTCGTCGCCGGTAACCTTGGCAAACTTGCCCTCGCTGATTTTAAGGCCGGTGAAGGGGTCCGTGCCCTCAGTGTACTCGATGGTGACTGCGGCCTCCTTATCGCCGCTGCGGACAGCCAGAGTTGCGGGCTGATTCTTTTCGTTGAAGGTGACGGCAGTCAGGTTGCTTATGCCGTTCATTTTTGTATCCGTGGAGGTGAAGGTCAGCCTGTCCCCCTCATAGCGGTTCTCGGTCACTATGGTGCCGCCGGGCTGCAGCTGGGTCCGGTAAACGAGCCTGCTGCGGCTGTCCCATCTGAACCGGGCGTCCATATTCTTTACGGTCATGGTCACGTCACGGTAGCCTGTGAAGTTGGAAACCATGTTCAGCAGGGTGGAGATGCCGGAGACCTGAGCTGCGGAGGAAATGTTCTCCTCCTCCAGAAGCTCCCGGACCGCATTGCCATACGTGAGCTTAACGGAGCTTACCAACACGCTTTTGAGCTTTCCGCCCTCATAGGTGTTCTCAAAGGCGGCCTCATAAAGAGTGCCGTCTATCTCACCGGTGATGACGCTCTCCGGGGTGCCCTTTTCGTCCAGGGTGTACTTGGGCGTGATGGTGTAGGTGCTGCCGTTCATGCTGACCTCAAGGCTGGTCACGAGGCCGTTTTCCCCGTAATTGGTGGCGGTGGACTGCATTACCGTGCCCCCATCGCCCCCGGTTCCGAGGGACTGCACGGTCCGTGAAATCCCGTAGATGATGGGCTTTTCGCTCTCAGCGGCTTCAGGGGTCTTGCCCTCTTCCCCGCTCTCCCCATGGCCGCCGCTGCAGGCGCAGACAGAAAAGACGAGCAGAAGCGCCAGTATGATGCTGAGGAGTTTCTTCAACAGTATCACGCCCCCTTATCTTACGACCGTGCCGATTTTCTCCCCCATGATGACCCGCTTGATGTTCTCCGGGTCCTTAAGGGCGAAGAGGATCACGGGGATGGAATTATCCATGGAAAGGCTGGTGGCGGTGGAGTCCATGACCGCCAGGTGCTTTGCCAGCACGTCGTCATAGGAGATGGAGTCGAACTTCACGGCGTCCGGGTCCTTCCTGGGGTCGGCGGAATAGACGCCGTCGATGTTCTTGGCCAGCAGGATAACGTCCGCATTTATCTCCGCCGCCCGGAGCACCGCAGCCGTATCCGTGGAGAAATAGGGGCTGCCGGTGCCGCAGCCGAAGATGACTATCCGGCCCCGGTTCAGGTGTTTGTCCGCCTTAAGGCGGATGTAGGGCTCCGCAATGGACCGCATCTCAACGGCGGTCTGCACTCTCACGTCGGCGCCCATCTGCTCCAGAACGTCCGCCACAGCCAGGCAGTTCATGACCGTGGCCATCATGCCCATGTGGTCCGCTCTGGTGCGCTCCATCCTGCCGCCGCCGTCCTTGACGCCCCGCCAGAAGTTGCCGCCGCCGATGACGATGCCCACCTGGACGCCCATGTCGCTGACTTCCTTGACTACTTTGCATACGCTGGAAATCACATCAAAGTCCAGACCGAAGCCCCTGGCCCCTGCCAGAGCCTCGCCGGACAGCTTCAGAAGAACTCTCCTGTAAACAGGCTTGGTGTTTGCTTCCATATTTCATCCTCCCGTTGGCTTTTGTATTGGGAGGCACCGGAGGGTACTCTCCCGCAATTTTCCAATCTAAGTCATTATAATAGAAATTCCTCCAAATTGGAATACCCTTAATCAAAAAATCTGAGATTTTAGAAAAAATTTACGCTTTAGTCATTTTTTGCACCGGTTGTGGCGGCTTATGCACCGGGCCACCAGATATGGAAATCATTTAATCTGTCCAAAACGCAGTTTTCGACGTATAATTCACTAAAAAAGCACCCTGAGGAGGCACAGCATGAAAACGATTCCCATCAGTGACAGCGCCTACACGGTTTACATAACAGCGCAGGATATGGAGGAGCGCCGCATCTCCCCTGCCTCATTGAATCTGGACGAGGCGATAGCTCTTGTGCGGGATGCCAGGGGCGACCTTTCCGAGGGCGCCCGGCTGGAGGTATACACCCGGGGCGGGGACGTGCTCATTTTCGTATGGGCCCAGGAGCCGGAGTTCTTTCTTTTCGGCACGCTGGAGGAGCTGCTCTCCGCCCTGGAGGCGCTGCCGGGTGCGGGCGGTACGGTCTATCTGCTGGAGGGAGACTACATTCTCTGCCTCTGGGCTTCCCGGGAGCTCTGCCGCAGGGCCTCAGAGTTTTCCCAGCCTCTGGACCTGCCCGGCAGCTTTCTCTGGCACCTTAAGGAACACGGCAAAAGGCTGGGCAGCGCCCAGGAGCTTCTGAGTATTGCAAATTTCCCCTTTTAATTTGGAATCAACTATGATATAATGTCCTCCAGTGCGGAGAAGGGAGGGCTCAGTGTGCCTAAGGAGAGCGGCGTAAAGGAAGTCTGCAAGAACCGCAAGGCGTTCCACGACTATTTCATAGAGGAGCGCTACGAGGCCGGAGTTGAGCTTTTCGGCACGGAGGTCAAGAGCATCCGCCAGGGCTCCATCAACCTGAAGGACTCCTTCTGCTCCGTGAAGGACGGGGAGCTCTTCGCCTACGGGGTCCACATCTCCCCCTACGAAAAGGGCAACATCTTCAACCGGGACCCCATGCGGCCCAAGCGGCTTCTGATGCACAAGAAGGAAATCCGGCGCATGGCCTCCCGCATCCAGGAGGATGGGCTCACGGTCATTCCCCTGTCCTGCTACTTCAAGGACAGCCGGGTGAAGCTGGAGCTGGGTCTTGCCCGGGGCAAGAAGCTCTACGACAAGCGGGAATCTGCCGCCAAGCGGGACGCCGAGCGGGAGATGGACCGGGTAATGAAGGAACGCAGAAACTAAAAATAACATAGAAAAGGAACGATAAAAATGGCAAATCCCATTGCAAAGATTGAGATGGAAAACGGCAAGGTCATGACTGCGGAGCTCTATCCCGAAGTGGCCCCCAACACCGTGGCGAACTTCATCGCCCTGGCCAATGCAGGCTTTTATGACGGGCTCATCTTCCACAGAGTCATCAAGGACTTCATGATCCAGGGCGGCGACCCCCTGGGCAAGGGCACCGGCGGCCCCGGCTACTGCATCAAGGGCGAGTTCACCGCCAACGGCCACCCCAACAGCCTGGCCCATGAGCGGGGCGTGCTCTCCATGGCCCGCACCGGCGACCCCAACTCCGCCGGTAGCCAGTTTTTCATCGTGCACCAGGACTCTCCCCATCTGGACGGCCAGTACGCCTCCTTCGGCAAGCTGACGGATGGCTTTGACGTTCTGGATGAGATTGCCGGCACCCGCACGGATTACCGTGACATGCCCCGGCAGAAGCAGATTATGGCCAAGGTCCGTGTGGACACCCAGGGTGCCGAGTATCCCCAGCCCGTAAAGTGCTGAGGACGATAGTTTTCCCTTGACCCGAAACAAATGCCCCGCATTTGTTTCGGAGAGGAGGACCGGGCTTACAGAGTGCAGTTTTCGCACACGCCCCATAAGTGCGAAAACGGAACGGTGTATGCCCGTGTCCGACGACGAGGGGGCGTAACGGTTTCGACGGGGACGCTGAAGGCTGAATAGCGGGCGGATGGGCCTGACATCCTTAAAACGGGCAATTATAAATTAAAGAACAACGATTACGCTGTTCCTGTCGCTGCCTGAGCAGTGACCGTTCTGTCCGAGAGGTCCACGGCTCGGAACAGGGCGTCGATTAGTGGAGAACGTGAGTGCGCAAAGCTTTGAGCGCACCACGCACAATGAAGCTACCAAGCTCCGGAGTGAGATTGAATTCTTGTATTTATTAATCAGAGCCTTATACTCCTCAGTGTT
>JAFPTE010000151.1 GCA_017400415.1 Oscillospiraceae bacterium | reverse complement strand
CCTCTCTGGTACGCAAAAATGCCTCCCCGGGGTCAGTCCCCGAAGAGGCTATCGTAAAGCATCATCTCTTCTATGCTGTAGGGGCGGTTTTCCCGCTCCTTCTGCATCTTACGCCAGGTTTTGCCGTCCACCTCCACCGTACTCTCCTCCAGAACGGTCTTTTTTATGCCGAAAAGGCCCCGCTTTTCCACCGGGACCTGTATTTTTACCTTGTGCTTCATATCATCGCCTCTGGCAGCGGCTCTGGGCCTTGTCTGCGCCTTCGTTTCTGAGAAGGACAGCTTCACCCCCCTGGGCGCCGGCCTGGCCGTTCTCGGAATCGCTTCATACCTTCTCTCCTGAGTTCCTCATATGCAAAGCTCCGCCCCAGTGGGCGGAGCTTTCTTTTTTTGCTTACGGATTTCCGTTCAGACGGGATTGAGTGAAAAATCCGGTTGCGGTTTTATAAAATAATGCTATAATATAAAAAAACGGGATGGGGAGAGAGCGGGCCGTGCTGAATATCGCTATAGTTGAAGATGACGCCGCCAGCGCAAAGCTGCTGGAACGTTATGTTCAGAAGTACTTCCAGGAGACCGGAGACGCCTACAGGCTTGAGCTTTTTTCCGACGGCCTGCAGTTCATCTCCGATTACATCGGGAACGCAAACGTGGTCTTTATGGATATCGAGATGCCCCATCTGGACGGCATGACCACCGCCAAAAGGCTCCGGGCCATTGACAGCACCGTGTCCCTCATCTTCGTCACCAATATGGCAAAGTACGCTCTGAAGGGCTATGAAGTGGACGCCCTGGACTTTATGCTGAAGCCCGTGGAGTACTTTAACTTTTCCCTAAAGATGGATAAGGCCGTGCGTATACAGAAGAAGTATTCCGATGCCAGCTTCCTTGTTGAGACCGCTGACGGTGCCGTGAAGCTGAATGTATCCGAAATAATGTATGTGGAGAGCGACCGGCACTTCGTAATCTACCACACGGAGTCCGGAGATTACCGTACCAGGGCAACAATGACGGAGACCGAGGCCAGGCTTGCCCCCAAGGGCTTTGCCCGGGCGGCTAACTCCTATCTGGTAAGTCTGGCCCATGTGGCCATGGCCACCGGCGGAGAGGTCCGGGTAGGCAAGTCGGTGCTGCCCATAAGCCGGGGCTGCAAAAAAAGCTTTCTGGACGCTCTCAGCGTCTATTATTCCAAGGCAGGTGTGTGAGCCATGATGACCGTGTTCTTTTTCCAGCTCCTGCTGCCCTTCGTGATGTTCTTTTTCCGCTTTCCCAGGCGGCAGAAATTCTGGCTCAACGCCGGCCTTATGCTGACGGCGGGAACTGTGGGCTTCCTTTTTCTTGAGCGTGCCCTTATGCTCCTGCCCCTGCCCTGGAATTACTATCTGTTCTACCTTATACCCTATCTGCTCATTCTCCTGGCGTCCTTGACCCTTTTTGATCTTTCCGCCTTTACGGCCATATATTTCTGCGTATTCTCCTTCGTGGTGCAGAACTTTGCCCACCATCTCTGCCGCTTTTTCGTGGACTGCATCATAATGTTCTGCGGGGTGGATCTGGAGAGCACCTGGTACTTCTCCTTCGCCGTCTATACGGTGTTCTACGCCGCCGTCTATTCCATCTTTTACCTTCTGTTTCTCAAGGACGGGGAGCTCTATGAGAGCGTGGATATATCCAGCCTCTCCGTGCTGGCTGTCTCCGGGTCCTTTATAATAATCCTTATCGTGCTGGGCATATACATAAGGTACATGCAGGCAGAGCTTCTGAAAAATATGGGCATCGCCATTGTGTACGAGACCTACTCCACTATTCTGGACGTGTTCCTGGTGTGCATGCTGCTGGGCCTTTTCCAGGCAGGCAAGCTCCGGGAGGAGCTGCGGCAGAAGGGTTACACCTTCCGGTCGGACAGCGACTGCGAGATACTGCTGCCCCTGTATTTTGAGTACGGCACAGACATGTTCTCCATGCTGGACGCAGAGTTTGCCTGCGTTATCTATGACGGCCGCACGGACCGGTTCATTGCCGCCCGGGATCCTATCGGCATCCGGCCGCTATATTACGGATATGACGGCGGCGGCTTGGAGACCGCCTGCGGGAAAATCCGGAAAAAGCTCATTGCGGGGGTAAGAAAGCGCCTGGTGTCCGACGCCCGGGTGGGCTTTCTCCTCTCCGGCGGGCTGGACTCCTCCCTGGTCTGCGCCATTGCGGCCCGGGAAAGCCGGGAGCCCATCCGGACCTTCGCCATCGGCATGAGCGAGGACGCCATCGACCTTAAGTACGCAAAGCAGGTTGCAGACTTTATCGGAAGCGACCACACGGAGGTATATATGACGCCCCGGCAGGTCATTGAATCCCTGGAGGAGGTCATCTGCCTGCTGGGCACCTTCGATATAACCACCATACGGGCCAGCATCGGCATGTACCTGGTGTGCAGGGCTATCCACGAGAGGACGGATATCCGGGTAATCCTCACCGGCGAGATTTCCGACGAGCTCTTCGGCTACAAATACACGGACTTCGCCCCCTCCGCCCAGGCCTTCCAGCAGGAGGCGGAGAAGCGCATCCGTGAGCT